>DMTA01000193.1 GCA_003454835.1 Achromobacter sp.
TGAGGCGCGCCGGCGCTTTCCAGGCCGCGGGCAGAAAAGCCATCACCGGGTCGCGGCGCCACGGACGCAGCACCAAACCGTCGATGGGCGGCTGGGGCAGCGCCACCAGACCCACGTCCAGCGTGCCGTCCGCCAGCCTCAACAACGTTTCCTGCGAAGTCAGCACCGCCACCTGCACATCGATGCCGGGATGGTCGCGCCCCAGCGTTTCCAGCGCCTGCGGCAGCAGGTGGGCGATGGCCCCGGTCGACGCGCCAAGCCGCACACGGCCCGCCAATCCTTGTACCTGCCGCTGCACGTCGTCCAGCGCCTGGTCCGCCTCCGCGAGCAAGCGGCGCGCGCGCTCCAGCAAGGTTTCACCGATGGAAGTGGGTCGGACCTGGCCGCGCTTTCGCGTCAGCAAGGGCGCGCCGACGCGGGTTTCCAGGTCCGACACGTGCAAGCTGACTGTGGGCGGCGCCAGATGCAGGGCGCGCGCGGCGTCGGCGAATGACCCGAGGTCGGCAATGGCGACCAAGGTGCGCAGACGGTCCAGGCTTATTTCGCGCATGGCAGGTTCCGGTTGGATTTAGGTTGCGGACGCGGTGTTCCAAAGCGCCCGCGCCGCAGACGCGTCGGCATCATTCAGAAAACCTGAACCAAGCGATCATGATATTCGACTTTTCTTATCTCGCTCGTAGATCGAAGATAAGGTCCATTCCTGAACGAATCAGGCAACGCCGAACCACCCGGACAGCATCATGACCCAACCTCTTGTTTTCATCGACGGCGACCAGGGCACGACCGGTCTGCAGATCCACGAACGGCTCAATGGCCGCAGCGATCTGCAACTGTTGACGTTGCCCGAGTCCGACCGCAAGGATCCGCAGCGCCGCGCCGACGCAATCAATTCCAGCGACATCGCGATTCTCTGCCTGCCCGACGAGCCCGCGCGCCAGGCAGCCGCTTCCGTCGTCAATCCCAAGGTGCGCATCATCGACGCAAGCTCCGCGCATCGCACGGATGCGGGGTGGGTGTACGGGTTTCCGGAAATGAGCGCCGGCCAGGCCGAGCGCATCGCCCACGCGCGGCGGGTCAGCAACCCCGGCTGCTATCCCACGGGCGCCATTGCGCTATTGCGCCCGCTGGTCCAGGCAGGCCTCGTGCCTGCCGACTATCCGGCGGTCATCAATGCGGTGTCCGGGTACTCGGGCGGCGGCCGGGCCAGCGTCGATGCCTACGAAGGCGCGGACGGCCTGCGCGGTCCCGCGTTTCAGGTTTACGGTCTGGGCTTGGCGCACAAGCACACCCCCGAGATCGAGCGGCACGCGGGCCTCACGCAACGTCCCGTTTTCGTGCCGTCTTATGGCGCTTTCCGCCAGGGCATCGTCCTGACCATTCCGCTGCACCTGCGCCTGCTGCCTGCCGGCGTGGATGCCGGGAAGCTGCACGAGTGCCTGCAACAGCACTACGCCGGCGCGGCGCACGTGCAGGTCGTGCCGCGCGACGAAGCCGCCGCCCACACGAACCTGAATCCCGAAGCGCTGAACGGCACGAACGACCTTGGCTTGGGCGTCTACGGCAATGCGCAGCACGGCCAAGTGCTGCTGACGGCCGTGTTCGACAACCTGGGCAAGGGCGCCTCGGGCGCGGCGGTGCAGAATCTGGATCTGATGCTGGCGGCGATGCGTTGATGCCGAAGGCCGCGGGGCCGGGCCATCGGCCGCCGCGGCGTTTTAGGCTGCGTTTTAGGTCACGTGTTTGGCCACGTTTTAGGCCACATTTCAGGCCACGTTTTAGGCCATCTCACCGTCGCCGGCCGCGCGGAATTTCCGGGCGGCCGGGACAGAGCATGCGCCGTAGAACTACAGGCTACTTGTCGAGCCAGGGCGCTTCTTTCCAAAGCTGCTGAAACTGCGCTTCGCCCGCCTTCAGCTCTTTCGCATATTCAGCGGGCGGCAAGTAGCGCAGCGGCGCGAACATGTCCCGCGCCTTGGCCTGGAATTCCGGATCGTCGACCGTACGCTTGACCGCCGTGACCAGCTTCGTGCGCACGTCGTCCGGCAATCCCTTGGGCGCGGCCAGCCCGCGCAGTGAAGCCAGTTCAAAATCGAATCCCTGTTCCTTGAACGTGGGTACGTCCGGCAGCGCGGCCGAGCGCGTGTTGCCCATCTGGCCCAGGAAGCGCAGCGGCGTGCCGCCTTTCTGGTATTGAAGCGCCTCGCCCACGTTGATGGCGCCGATCGTGATCTCGCCGCTTGCCAGTGCACCGCGCACCTCGCCCGCGCCTTTGTACGGGATGTGGCTGAGCTTCGTGCCCGACGCGCGCTCGAACCGGAGCATGGCCAGGTGGTCGTCCGACCCCGTACCCGTGGTGCCGACGGTGACCTTGCCCGGGTTCTTCTTCTCGTAGTCGGACAGTTCTGCAAGGTTCTTGACCGGGTTGTCCTTCAGGACCGTGAAGGCGCCGGGATCATCGATCAGATTGCCAAGCAGGTCAAAACTCTGCCAGGTGAAGGCGGTCTTGCGTTCGATGGGAATCGTCAACAAGTTGGGCGTGTTGATGAAGCCGATGGTGTAGCCGTCCGGCTGGGCGCGAGCCAGCTCCGCGAAGCCGATCGCGCCGCCCGCACCGGGCCGGTTCAGCACGACGATGCGCGCGTCACCGCCCAGATGCTTTTGCAGGTAAGGCGCCATCATCCGCGCGACCAGATCGGTGCCACCGCCCGGTCCGTAAGACACGATCAGGTTGATCGGACGTTCGGGATAGCCGGCGGCCTGCACCGCGCCCGAGAACAATGCGGCCCCTGCAAGCAGGGTGGCCAGGGTGCGCAGCGTGCGGCGTTTGTTTTGATGTTGCATGGTTGTCTCCCTCTGTGGTTCTGGCGGTCACCGCGCCGTCCTCGGTGCCTGGACCGGCGCGTGTGCCGCGTTGTTATGTCAGCGTGGCGATACGTTTGGCGGCCAGCGGCCACACCTCCGGATTCACGAGTTGCGGCGGCCGCTCGCCGCGCAGCATCGCGGCAAGCTGCGTCGCCGATGAACGGGCGACGCTGCGGCGCGCCTCATGCGTGACGCCTGCGGTGTGGAAGGTGGCGACCACGTTGTCCAGGGCCAGCAGCGGGGCCGAGCGATCGGGCGGCTCCTGTTCCCAGACGTCGAGCCCCGCGCCCCGCAGATGCCCATCACGCAGCGCGTCGTGCAATGCATTCTCGTCGTGGATGCCGCCGCGCGCCGTCGAAACGAACACCGCGCCCGGCTTCATCGCCGCAAAGGCCTTGGCGCCGATCAGTCCTCGCGTGGATGCGTCGAGCGGGCAGTGCAGCGACACGATGTCCGATTGCGCCAGCAACTGGTCCAGCCCGACCGGTTCGGCGCCGCGACTGCGGATGGTCGCGGCGTCCAGCAGCGGATCGTGGGCGATGACGCGCAGGCCGAAGCCTTGCGCGATGCGGGCGACGCTGGTGCCGATCTTGCCGATGCCCACCAGACCGATGACGCTGCCGTGGATTTCATGGCCCATCAGGTCTTCGCGGGAAAATCCCGTGTCCCGGCGCAGGCGGTTGTGCGATTCGACAATTCGCCGTTGCACGGCCAGCAGCAGCGCGTACGTGTGTTCGGCCACGGATTCCGCGTTGCCGCCGGCCTGATTCACGACCGCGATACCGGCAGCGGTGCAGGCCGCCACGTCGATGGTGTCGTACCCCGCGCCGCCCGAGGACACGCACACCAGATCCGGGCATTGCGCAATCAACTCGGCGTTGACGAACCACTGGCGCGGCAGCTCATCCTTGGCCGCGGACACATGGTAGGCGTGGGCCGTCTTCAGACCGGCCAGCGTGCGCGCGTTGTCGCCGCGTGCCGGAAGCACCGACAACGCGATCCCGGGCGTGGCGCCGATGATCTCGTCGAACACCGGATTGAGCCAGAGGTCCAGCCTGCAAAGGCGTGCCGTGTGGCGGAGCGTTGCGGTCGTCACAGCACGCCTCGCGATTTGAGGGCCGCGTCGACCCAACTGCGATCCAGCGTGCCGCGCTCGATGTCCTTCAGGACTTGCGCCTCGGCTTGGGCGATGGCGCGAACGCGCTCCGCAATGGCCGGCGCCTCGTCCGGGCGGATGGCCAGCAATCCGTCGGCGTCACCTACCAGCAGATCGCCGGGCATCACGACCATGCCATCTACGGTGACGGGCACGTTGATGGCGCCGGGGCCGTCCTTGTAAGGCCCACGATGCGCGACGCCTCGGGCATAGACGGGGAAATCTCCTTCACCGATGGTTTCGCTGTCGCGGATCGCGCCATCAATCACAAAGCCGCCAAGGCCACGCTTGGCAGCCCAGCCCACCATGATTTCGCCGATGATGGCGTTGCTCATGTCGCCGCCCGCGTCGACCACGATGACGTCGCCGGGCTGTGCGGTATCGATGGCCTTGTGCACCATCAGGTTGTCGCCGGGCCGGGTGCGCACGGTGAAGGCACGGCCCAGGATCCGACGGGTCCGGTGCGTCGGCCGCAGGGACGACGTGCCAGTGCTGCGGCTCATCGCGTCGCTGATGTTTGCCACCGCCAGGTCTTGATAGGCCGCAAGCGTCTCGCGGCTGGGGCCTGGTGGGCAGTCCTGCAAGGTGAATCCAAAATCCGGCATGTCGCCTTGTCTCCAGAGTGGTTGTTTGTGGCGACTCTACGCCCGCAAATTCCGGAGATAAAGCGAATAATTTGACTACGGAAACAACGCTTTTTGGAAACGGTAGAAAGGTGCAGCCGGCGTGGCTTGCACTCAGATCATGCCCGTGGGCGCGTGGAAATCCAGGCACGCCTCGGCATGCGCGCGCAAGGTCTCAAGCATCGGCCGGGTATCGTCACGGCGCCATTGGAAGGTGTAGGTGAGGGGGCGCAACGGCGGAAACGCAGGCAGGGATTGCAGGTGACCCCGTTCGATCAGAATCTGCGCCCACGCCGACGGCAGGAAACCCAGCCCCAGACCTTGCTGCAACATCGCCGCAATGCCGCCCCAGCCGTTGCAGCACTGATTGCGGCCGGGCGACACGCGTTGCTCGGTGAGCCAGTCATCGAGAATGCGGATGGCGCCCGAACTTTGCGGAAGCGTGATCAGCGTCAGGCCCGGCAGGTCAGCGGGCGTGATAGCGGCCGGATTCGGCACGGCGCTTGGCGCAGCGACCCATTCGAATTGCGCACTCCCGATAACGCGCGACGCGATGGAAGGGCGGGACGAGGGGCCGGCGATCACGGCGAAGTCGAGTTCGCCTTCCTCCAGACCGCGCTCGACCAGTTCCCCGACGCCCACGAATGGCTCGACCAGCAGGTTGGGATGGGCCCGCTGGATGACTTCAATCAGCTGGGACATCCAGGTCAGCGACGTCAGCTCGCCCGCGCCAAACCGGCAGCGGCCTGAGTAGCTGAGGTTGTTGCTGGCCTGCTGCATGAACTGGTCGGCGTTGCGGAGCAGATCCTTGGCGTGCGGCACCAGTTGTTCGCCCAGTGCTGTAAGGGTCGCGCTGCGCGCGCTGCGGCTGAACAACTCAGCGCCGATCGACGATTCCAGCTCGCCAATCCGCTTGGACAATGAAGAAACCGAAATATTGAGGCGATTCGCGGCGATGGCGAAATTCTTGCACGTGGCGGCCCAGTAAAAGGCCTCAAGTTGCTTTAGCGTCATGGGGGGAGAGAGGCTGGACGATATCGAGAGTGAACAAAAGTGTATGAAAGGCCATCGATAAAGTCACTTTATTCAAACCGCGTGCGCGCCTATAGTCCCCGCCGATACCGACAACAATAGACGGCCGCTCGCCGAAGTGGCCGCCGGAGGAGCCCGACATGTCCGATCCCTTGCGCCGAATGCTGAGCCTGCACGACTTCGAAGCCGCAGCCAAAGCGCTTCTGCCCGCGCCCATCTACGCATATGTGTCGGGCGCCGTGGAGGACGGCCAGTCGGAGCGCGGCAACCGTGAGGCGTTTGCCGAATTTGCTTTCCGGCCGAAGGTGCTGGTGGACGTGTCCGCACGCAGCACACGGTGCACGGTGCTCGGCCGCGACTATGCGGCGCCCGTGGGCGTGGCTCCCATGGGCATTTCGGCGATCTCCAGCTACCGGGGCGATGTCGTCCTGGCGTGCGCGGCGGCCGAGGCCGGCGTGCCCTGCATCATGAGCGGCTCGTCGCTCATCCGCCTGGAGACCGTGATGGAAGTGGCGCCGGACACCTGGTTTCAGGCATACCTTCCCGGTGACGATGCGCAGATCGCCGCGCTGATCGACCGCGTGGCTGCCGCCGGCGTCAACACGCTGGTCCTGACGGTAGACACGCCCGTCGCCGCCAACCGAGAGAACAACGTGCGGGCAGGCTTCTCCACGCCGCTACGGCCCAGTCTCGGCCTCGCATGGCAAGGGGTGACGCATCCGCGGTGGCTGTTTGGCACGTTTCTACGAACGCTTGCGCGCCACGGCATGCCGCACTTCGAAAACAACTACGCCACACGCGGCGCGCCCATCATGTCGTCCAGTGTGCTGCGGGACTTCTCCGACCGAGGCCACCTCAACTGGCAGCATGTATCGGCCATCCGCCGTCGCTGGAAAGGGCACATGGTGCTGAAGGGGATTCTTCATCCGGACGATGCGCGCGCCGCGCGCACATTGGGCATGGACGCGATCATCGTCTCCAACCACGGCGGGCGCCAACTGGACGGCAGTGTGTCGCCCCTGCTCGCCTTGCCCGCCATCATGGATGCCGCGGGGCCGATGGAAGTAATGCTGGACAGCGGCGTGCGTCGAGGCACGGACGTGTTGAAGGCGATGGCCCTGGGCGCGCGCTGCGTCTTCGTCGGCCGTCCGTTCAACTATGCAGCGACGGTGGCCGGCCAACGCGGCGTGGCGCATGCGATAGCGCTGATCACCGAGGAAGTCCGGCGCAACATGGGGCTGTTGGGGGTGGTTGATTTGAAGGAAGTGAACGCGGGGTTTCTGCGGCGCGCGGGGAGTGATGGGTCTCGCGGGGGCTGATATTTTGCGCGGACGCTGATATGGTGCGCACGCTGACATGTCACGCGGGAGCGCCAACAGGCAAATCGCCTGGCGTTGCCTGTTCCGAGATGGGTATGTCGTATCACAGCGCGTCCAGCCGATTCGCACGTCTGACCACATAGGAATGGGTGAAAGTGATCCGGGGGGGCATTGGGCGGCGATCCTGCTGCGAATAGTGCGTTTGACCTAGAATGCCGGCACCACTTTTATACGCGGCGCCGCCGCCGATGCCGTTTTGCTGCCTCCTAAGAAAACTGTTCCGCCGGATCCGCGCATTGCGCGGATATGCACGACCGTCGCGTTAGGGCTGTCGCTTTTCATGACGCTGCCGATGGTCGCGCACGCGCAGGCAATGCCAGCAACGGTCACTGATTCCTCCCCGAACACCTTGCGGCCGCTAGGCGGCGACTTTGAATTAGTAGGCGAGCCGGGTTCGACCCTCCACCAGCTCAAATTCCGCGGCAAGCCATACCGGCCTCTGAACGCGTACAAGTTCGCGCACGTCAGGGCGCTGGGTCCGACTCAGGGCGGCCAGCCGATCCTCCTTGCGGTCTCGAACGATTCCATGGGCGTGGGCACCATCCTGATCGCGGTGCAGAACGATACGCCGCTCGCGCGCGTGTTGAGCCCCTCCGTCGATGTGCGCGACCCGGACATGGGTCTGCCGCAGCCCGGACGTCAAGACCTGCTGCTGTTCACCGCCGGTTCGCGGGCGCTCGTGACGTCGACGGGAAAGGTCCTGTGGTTTGAACACCTGCAGCCCAAGGAGCGCCTGCAGTCGACCCCGCTCCTGGTGTCGGTGTCGCCGGACAATCGCCACGGCGCCGTGCTGCTCGACAACGAGATCCGCCTGAGCGTCGCGGACGAGGGGCCGTACGCCAGCGTCCCGTTCACCAAAACAATGCAGCGCGATGCTTTCAAATCGGCGTGGGACCAAAGCGCCGCACGTGCGCGCAAGGCGCTTGATGAAGGCAAACACATCGACCAGCGCCGGCTCTACGACAACCTGAAGGCGGAATGGATCAACCAGAATTTTCGATGGCAAGAAGGCAAGGACGGCTGGCAATTTGTAGGGCAGGGGTTGAAGCCAGTGCCGTTGCCGGTTCAACCGCGAAAGGAGCAATGAGATGACGCCGATTTCCGCGGTAAGTGGGGTGCGTTGGCTGGCGCTCTCGCTCGTGGTGGCCCTTGCGGGCTGCGCAAGCACCGCCGACGTGTATGAAAAACATGTGCGCACCGAAGACGCCAATCCGGCGGATGTGGTGATGACGCTGGATGTGGCGTTCGCCCGGGCGCCGGATTACGAGCCTCGGACGCTGGAATACGGGTCGACGGTGAAGCGCGTGGAGTATTCCGGCTATCCCAGTATCGAGGTTCCGTTTTATCAGAAGGGCGTGGGATTTGACTTGGGCGTGGTAGGGGATCCGCGGACCTTGCTGGCCTTGCCGTATCCGTCACCTACGACGCGCACGACGTCTGCGCAATTGAAGATCTTTGGTGAGCGTCTGGGCGCTACGCATTACCGGTTCGTGGTTTTGCCCAGGGCTGGGTGGAGCAGTATGAAAAGCTTCCAGGTGTCGTTCGCGGTCAATGGGCGGCGCGAGGGGATGACGTTTGCTTATAGCGCGAAGAAGGTTTGCGAGAGCCGGTTTGATGTGACTACGCCGACTTATGGGTTTGGGATGTCGGTGGAGGCTGGATTTCCAGGAGGAAAGGCGGGATGCTTGAGGGCATGTGACGCACGGCCGGGGTATCCGGGGCAGTGCGCCTTTTTTTCTGGCGTTGAGTAAGGTCGAACAGCCAGACGAGCGTGTCGCTGTACATATCCACATTTGGGCCTACGCAGCGCAAGCCGTATGGTATCGATCCAAACTTAGCAAGTTGACGCTTATCAATTACCGAGTACTCGGTGGATTTATGCTGGCCTATCTTCGCTGTTCAGCGTGTGGGTCCACGCCCACATTACGGGGGAAAGCCCATGTACTCACACATAATTGTCGCCGTTGACAGCAGCCACGCTTCGAATCGCGCATTGGATGAAGCAATAAAGATTGCAAAGGCATTCAAGGCAACGTTGCGCATTATTCATTTTCTGGATGATCAATCAATCTCACTCACCGCCAATCCCTATGCGGGGTATTACATGGGAGAACTCATCGAGACACTGCGACGAGGTGGCCAGGAGATCCTGAACCAGGCGCGAGAGCGCGCGGCATCGGCGGAAGTGCCGGCTGAAACAATCCTTGCTGACGATCTGGGACTGCCGGTGCAAGAGCGGATTATTGAAGCGGCGCAAGAATGGCCGGCGGACTTGATCGTGATGGGTACACATGGGCGGCGGGGTGTCCAGCGCGCGATGATCGGCAGTAGCGCTGAAGGCGTTACAAGACTGTCTCCTGTTCCGGTCTTGCTGGTCCGGGCGGCGTGAGGGCACGCGCGGGCGTGAGGTCTGGAGGGTGATGCCCGCGCGTTTTAGAGGCCTATGCATCGCCCGCAGGAGCCCGCACGAGCAGCACAGGCACGGTAGCGCCGCGCATGATGCCCTCGGCGCTGCTTCCAAGAACCAGTCGGCTCGGCCCTCGGCGTCCATGCGTTCCGATAACGATCAGGTCTGCCTTCCATGACAGGGATTCGTCCAGTACTCGCTGTTTGACGGTCCTGTCGAGATTCTCGTGGAGCACGGTGTCTGCTTCCACTCCCGCCGCCTTGACTTGCGCCAATGCGTGTTCGAGTACCTCTGCACCGTTCCGTCTGACCAAGTCCAGCAGTTGACCTGCGTGATAGCTGTAAGCATCGGCGGTAAACGCGAACGAGAGTTCATCGACGACATGAATCAGGCGCAGGCGGCCGTGCGTAGTCTGAGCGATCCGGATCGCTTCCCTCAAGCCCGACTCGGATGTCGGGCTCCCGTCTATAGGAACGAGAATTTTCTGATACATGGTGCAACTCCGCGAAGTGTTGGGGTTGACGCTCAGTATCGGCGGCCTCGCGGGCGAAACATTGATTGTTGTCATGAATTTCGCCGGAAGACGGCTCGTGCTGGCGATGGCGGCTGACTGAAATTCGACCCCACATCCGGATGACAAAAGTCAACAGGATTTCGCAAACAGCGCTCAATATGCCCAGAGGCCTGGCCCAAAACACGGGAAATTGGAAACTCGGGAGATCATCATGAGCGATACGGAACTGCGGGATAGAGTGCTGAAAGCGCTGGCGTTCGAGCCCAGTGTCGAAGATGAGCATATAGGCGTGGTGGCGGAAGGCGGCGTGGTGACCTTGACAGGACATGTCAGCACATTTGCGCAGAAGCTGGCCGCCGAAGACGTCGTTCAGCGGGTCAGGGGAGTTCGCGGAATCGCGCAAGAGATAGAGGTGCGGAGGGCCGCTGACAAACAACTCGCGGACGATCAGATTGCCGCGCGGGCGCTCAATATTATTGCCTGGGATTCGACGATACCTGACCGCAAGGTGCAGGTGACCGTGAACAAGGGGTGGGTGACATTGAACGGTACGGTTGAGTGGTTTTTTCAACGGCAGGCAGCCGAGCATGCTGTCCACAAGCTCTCAGGCGTGACCGGCATATCAAACTTGATTGAAGTGATTCCTGTGGTGCAAGCGGGCGACATCAAGCGCAAGATCGAAGAAGCGCTGCTGCGCAGCGCGCTGGTCGAAGCACAGCGTGTGGAGGTCAGCGTGCAGGATCATAAGGTCGTGTTGAGCGGGCGGGTTAATAGCTGGGTTGAACGTGGCGCCGCGGAGAGAGCTGCCTGGGCTGTTCCAGGGGTTGTCGACGTGCAGGACAAATTGGCCGTTGGCTGAATGCGGGGCAAGCGAAACAGGGCGCGGCTGAGTGCGTGGTCAGCCGCTGCTGATCTTGCGCAGGGCGTCGATGTTGCGGATTTGCAATTGCCTTCTGTGCACGCGAACCAGGGCTGCATCCTGCAATCGGGCGAGAACGCGACACACGGTCTCTACCTTCATGCCCAGATGACTGGCAATATCCTGGCGTGTCATCTTGAGGATGAATTCGCGGGGAGAGTATCCGTTGGCAGTCATTCTCTCGGAGATTCTTATCAGAAAGTGCGCGACCCGTTCCTCGGTGGTCATGCATCCCAGGGCCATTAGCAAGTCACGGCTCTCATTGATGTCGTGGGAAATCAGCCGATTAAACTGCTGGGCGGCGATGAAGTCCTGCCGGCAGTTCCTCATCAGGTCGCAGAAGGGCAGGATGCATACGAGGGAATCCTCGAGGGCGATCGCATCGCTGGTGTGAGTGCCAGTCTCAATCGCATCTAGCCCGAGTACTGCGCCCGCAACGGGAAAGGCGGTGATCTGTTCAAGGCCGGCAGGATTAGTCGCTCGGATCTTTACCGAGCCGGATCGCAACAGGTACAGGTTATGCAAAGCGTCGCCCGCGCGATAAATGGCGTCGCCTTGCCGGACGAGTCGACGGGCGCGGGGCATGCCCGCCTGGGCCGGTTCGGCGTCAACGCGAGCATGGCAGATGCGGTCCAGGGCACAGGCTTCGCATTCGCCCATCGGCTCTGCGCGTAACGGCAGATGGGCTCCGCAAGACGACGAGAGGGTTTCCATGGCGCACCTCACTGGTTCGGACTGCCGAATCTGCATGGGTCTGGCGGTGCAGGCTCCATCAGAGACGCGGGCCCAGTATGCTTGGCCGGGCGGCGGCGCGCTATCAGCGTACCTCGCCAGATTGGCGGGGCATTTGCCTACCGCTGTAGGAAATTTCCTACCCCGGGTGGAACGCCGGCTTGTGCGTCGACAGATCAAACTTCCGGCGTATCCTGGTCGTCAATCAATCGGTGCCGGATTGCATAACGCGCCAGATCGGTCTGGTTGCGCAACTGCATTTTGACCAGGATGCGGCACTTGTAGGTGCTGACGGTTTTGACGCTCAGAAAGAGCAGCCGGGCGATGTCCGAGTTGCTCAGGCCCGAGGCAAGGTATCGGAATACGGACAATTCGCGATCGGACAGCAACAGATGGGGGAGGGTGTCGGTATCGGCTTGCCGTTCGAAAGCGATGCTTTCCGCCAAGGACTGGCTCAGGTACCTGCCGCCGGCGGCGACCTTGCGAACCGCGACTACCAGCTCCTCTGCGGCGCTGTCCTTGGTCAGATATCCGGCTGCCCCCGCCTTGATCGCGCGTACGGCGTATTGCTGCTCTCCATGCATGGTCAGCACCAGAATCGGAGTTTTCGGGTATTCATGCCGGATCTGGCGGATCAGATCCACGCCGTCGCGGCCGGGCATGGACATGTCCAGCACCAGCAGGTCCCACGGGCGCTGGCCGAGGAGTTTCAACGCTTCGAGACCGTTGCCGGCCTCGCCTTCCACCGAGATGCCGCCTGCATGTTCCAGCAAGCGCCGCAGGCCTGCGCGCAGCAGCGTGTGGTCATCGGCCAGCATGACGGAGATCATGCTGCCTCCCAATGGGAATCCGGCGTGTGGGCTGGCACGCGCGCATGTAGACGGAATCCGGCCATTTTCTGTGTATGTATCGTGACCTCGCCGTTCAGCAGGCGGACCCGTTCCCGTATGCCTTGCAGACCCAGCGACAAGGGTAGTTTTTTGGCCAGGGTTTCAGGCGCGGTGCCTATGCCGTTATCTTGAACGGTCAATTCGCATGTCGATCCGGTGCAGCAGAGTCGCACCTCGACCTTGCTGGCCTGCGCATGCTTGGCAATGTTGGTAAGCGCTTCCTGGACGACGCGAAACAGCGTTGTCGCCACCGGTTTACCAGGTTCCTCTGGTCCGATGTCGATTTTTGCCTCCACGTCGATGCCGTAGCGGGAAACGAAATCCGCCACCAGCCATTCGACCGCGGCGGCGAGTCCAAGGTCGTCCAGCATGACGGGCCGCAGGTCAGAGGCGATGCGCCGCAATGAAGCGAATGTCTTCTTTATCAGCCGCCGCATGGCACGGACGTGAGCGCGCATGGCAGTGTCGTCAGGCGCGAAACCCGCTTCCATCTGGGACAGTTCCATGGTCAGCGCGGTCAGTGTCTGACCCAGATCATCGTGCAACTCCCGGGCAATATGCTTTTTCTCTTGCTCCCGGACATGCAGCAGTGCGTTTGAAAGACGAGTAAGTTCGTCACGGGAGGCGCGCAGCGCTTGGTCGACCCGCTGCCGCTCGGTGATGTCCCGCAGGAAGATGGACAGGTACACGCCCGCCTCCGAGTGCGTTTGAGAAATGGAGGCTTCCATGGGAAATTCTTCGCCGTTGGCGCGCAGGCCCCAGAGCGGTGCGCCCAAACCCATCTGGCGTTCGGAAATGCCGGTCTGCTTGAACCGGTCGACATGTCTGGAATGGGCGGCGCGAAACCGGGCGGGAATGAGGATGTCGAGGTTAGCGCCGATGGTCTCGTCCGCGCGGCAAAGAAATACACGCTCGGCCGCCGGATTGAACATCACGATGCGCAGGCGCTCGTCTATCGTGATGATCGGCTCGGTGGCGGATTGGATGATGTCCAGCAGCGGCGGCGCGTTAAGCGATTGCTTCATTGCGGGAGCGTGCGAGTTGCCATCCCTCAGGCAGTTGGCAAAATCATTGCAGCACACATTCCCGCACGGCACACTGGTGACGGCGAGCTAATCTGAAAATACTAGCGATTCGGAAATTGGCTGTTCAATCGACGGCAGGCAGTACCGGGTCGTCCCATCCGGCAGGCGCCGCCGCGCGTGTCTGCTCGCGGAAGCGGCAAAGGGACGCATCGCATTCCTCGGCCAGCACGTCGTATTGTTTCAGGAGCAGGATCGAACGCGGCTTGGAACCGACCAGGGTGGCAATATCGTCCACCGCGCGAAAACCGCCGATGCCGGACATGACGCAAATGACGGAGTAGGCCTTGATGAGGCGTCCCTGCATTTTCAGGAATGCGCGCATGGGCGCGGCCAAGGATCGAAGCCAGACCGGCGCGATCAGAATGACATGGTCGAAGCCATCGACGGGCGGACCGTCATAGCGCACATCCGGGCAGCGCTTGAGCAGGCTGTCCACAATGCAGCGCCAATCACCGCTCAGTCCAAATCTTGGGACGGCGTCACGAATTTCATATGCTGGCCAGTTGCTCAGGGATGACAGGCGCTCGGCAGTGGCGCGGGCGGTGCCTGTGCGCGAATAATAAAAAATTCCTATGCGCTCCATGATGCCTCTCCCTGGATGCTCAATTTTCCTGGTCCAGCAGCGCGCGCAGGATGTCCCTGCGGCTTACCACGCCAACGAGTTTTCCGCCGCGGGTGACCGGGACGCGCTTGATGCCGCGCTTGAGGATAAGGTCGGCGATCTGCGCCAGTTCCGTGTCTTCTTCCACCGTAATGACGGGGCTGCTCATGACGGATGCGGCTGTCTGCTCCCCCAGCTGAAGGCTGTGCAGGAACTCCAGGTTCAAGGCTTCGCCTTCGGCGAGCAGCGCCAGCCAATGGTCCATCTTTTTTTGATGTGTGCTGTCCTGGCGCCTGACCAGATCGCCCTCGCTGACAAGTCCGATCAGTTTTCCATCATCGCCCATCACCATCACCGCGCTGATGTTCTTGTCCAACATCGCCCGCATGATCTGGGAAACTGGCGTTCTCGCCGTGACGCAGTATGGGTCTGGGGTCATAAGATTTCGCGCGCGCATGTCGCTCTCCAGGACGTCAAGGTGCAACTCGTCGGTCGAATCCGACGTTTCCATGTTGAGCCTGCGGAGCCAAGGCTCGTTGATATTGGTCAATCGAGCGATTTTCGTTCGACGATCCCGTGGCGATTTATGTAAGGACTGAATTCTTGTCCCTGATTTCTGCATGACAAAGGTCAATTTGGGCGCCACAGGCAGGAGCAGCATGGAAAGGCGGGTGAGGTCACCTGCCTTTCATCAGCATGAAAAGGAGCTAACCATGTCGCGCGTGACGCAATACAGCCCATTCACCAATGATCCATTTGCCGACGTATTTCAAGCGTTCCTGCGGCCGATCCGGCAGAACCCGGAGGAACAAACACCTCGCATGGACATCGACGTGACCGAGGCAGGGGACGCATATGTCCTGAAGGCTGACGTTCCGGGGATAGACAAGAAGGACATTTCGGTAGAGATCGATGGCAACAACGTCATGATCTCAGCCAACAAGGAAAGGCGCAGCGAAACGAAAGAGGCGGGGAAGGTCATACGCCAGGAGCGCTTCTGGGGGCAGGTTCAACGATCCGTGTCGCTGGCCAGCGCCATTGATCAGGCGGCTGCCAAGGCCGTCTGCGAGAACGGCGTCCTGATCCTGACCTTGCCCAAGATCGCCGGAAGCAAGAACAGAACGCTGCAGATCGAATGAAGCGGACCCCGTCCAGCAAGTCCCTTCGCTTTCCGTGGAGGTAATCATGTACTGCCGAATTGCCGTTCATCTTGACCGCGGGTTCGATTGTTCTCGGCGGGTCGAATTCTCCCTGCAACTTGCCCGCGCCAATGGCGCGCATCTGACTGGAATATTCGCCAGTTTCGTCTCGCCCGGTTATTTCTACGACGAAGCAGGTCTTTGGGTCCGGGCAATGGATGTAGCCCGGCAGATCAATGAAAAGGCGCGCACTGCGGTGGAGCTGGCGTTCAGTCAGGCCGCGCGCGACAGCGCCGTGGCGGCATCATGGCGGCAGGGGGAAGGTGAGCCGGCGGAATGTGTCGTCAGCCATGCCCGCTGTTCCGATGTCCTGATCATCAGTCAACAGAATCCGGAAGACGTGCAAGCGGCTGTCGGCAATGACTTCGTCGAGCAAGTATTGATGTCCGCAGGGCGGCCCGTGATCGTCTTGCCGTCGGCCGGCAAGTTTAATGGGGCGGGTGCCCGTGTGCTGTATTGCTGGAACCGTGGACGGGAGGCCGCACGTGCGATCGCCGACGCTGCGCCGCTTTTGCGCAGTGCGAATGCCCTGGCCATTCTGACGACGGATAGGGAGGGTGAGAGCGGGAACACAGAGGTGCCGTTCGAGGACTTGGCGGCGTATTGCGCCTGCCACGGCTTTCCTCAACTGGAACACGTATCGCGCAGCACGAGGGACATAGACGTGGGCTCCGCCATCTTAAATGCGGCCGCGGATTTCGACGCGGATCTGATCGTCATGGGCGCATATGGACACAGCCGCATGCGCCAATGGGTGATGGGCGGCGCCACGCGTTCGCTGCTGGCTGCGATGACCGTGCCGGTCTTGTTTTCCCACTGACGATTGACTCATTTCAGCACAGGAGACTTCCCATGACCTCCATGATGAAAGCAGTTGTGTTTGCCGGGAAAGGGCGCATTGAAATACGGGAAAAGCGCATCCCGGACGTCGGCCCGAATGACGCGCTTTTGAAAATCACGACCACGACCATTTGCGGCACCGACATCCATATCGTCAAGGGCGAGTATCCCGTAAAGCCAGGTCTGACCATCGGACACGAACCGGTTGGCGTCATCGAAAAGCTGGGAAGCGCCGTCACGGGCTATGCAGAGGGCCAGCGCGTGATCGCCGGCGCCATCTGTCCGAACTTCAATTCCTACGCTGCTCAAGATGGCGCCCCTTCCCAGGATGGCAGCTATCTGGTGGTCAGCGGCCTGTGTGGATGCCATGGGTACCGCGCCACCGCGGGATGGCGTTTCGGCAACTTGATCGATGGCGCCCAAGCCGAGTACCTGCTGGTTCCCGATGCGCAGGCCAATCTGGCGCCGGTACCGGACAGCTTGAGCGACGAGCAGGTGCTGATGTGTCCGGACATCATGTCGACCGGGTTCAAAGGGGCAGAGAACGCCAATATCCGCATAGGCGACACGGTGGCCGTCTTCGCGCAAGGCCCGATTGGGCTTTGCGCGGCGGCAGGCGCCCGGCTGCTGGGGGCGACAACGGTCATCGGCGTGGACGGTAATGCGCAGCGTCTGGAGGTTTCCCGCTTGTGGGGCGCGGACATCGTCCTGAACTTCCATGAGTGCGACGTCGTCGAGGAAATCTTGCGGCTGACGGGCGGCAGAGGAGTGGACTGCGCGATTGAAGCGTTGGGGCAGCAAAGCACTTTTGAATCCGCATTGCGCGTACTGAAGCCGGGGGGGACCTTGTCCAGCCTGGGCGTTTACTCGAGCGACCTGAAGATTCCCGTGTCCGCGTTCGCGGCTGGTTTGGGCGACCATAGGATCAACACCGCGCTCTGTCCCGGCGGAAAGGAGCGTATGCGCCGCCTCATGAGCGTACTGGAATCAGGGCGCGTGGACCTTGCGAAGATGGTCACGCACCGGTTCACGCTGGATCGGATTGCAGATGCATATGATCTTTTCGCAAACCAGCGGGACAACGTGCTGAAGGTTGCCGTCGTGCCGGCTTGAACGGGGAATGCACCATGACCGATGCCGAATTGCGGGATTGGGGGGCAGAGACCACTGGCGTTCGACCCCAATCCGTCAAGTGAATGCGGGGGAAGAAAAAAATGTCTTCCATGAAAAGCATGTCGCAATTGGCTGCGGGTAAGCCCCTGACATTGGAGCATCGCACGGCACCCGACCCAGACAGTGGCGAGGTCCGGCTGAGGGTCGAGGCGTGCGCCGTCTGCCGCACGGATCTGCACGTGGTGGATGGCGAGCTGCCGGGCCTGCGCTATCCGGTTACGCCCGGGCACGAGGTGATAGGCGTCATAGAGCAGGCGGGCTCTGGTGTCGACCAAGGCATGGTGGGGCTGCGCGTTGGCGCGGCGTGGTTGGGAAGGGCCTGTGGTCAATGCAGCTATTGCCGGTCAGGCAAAGAAAACCTCTGCGATTTCGCGGAGTTCACCGGCTACACGCGGGCTGGGGGCTTTGCGTCGCACCTGATCGCCGATGCACGATACCTATTCCCGGCTCCGCCTGACCGAAGCGCGGCCTCGATGGCGCCATGGATGTGCGCGGGGTTGATCGGCTGGCGTGCGCTGCGGGCGGTGGGTCCAGCGCAGCGGCTTGGCGTTTATGGATTCGGGTCCGCGGGCCGGGTGGTGGGGAAAATCTGCGCCTGGCAGGGCCGGCACGTCTACGCTTTCACACGGGCAGGGGATGTGCCTGCGCAACAGCATGCCCGAGCGCTTGGCGCCGTATGGGCGGGAGATAGCTTGAGTGAGCCGCCGGTTCAACTGGATGCCGCCATCATCTTCGCGCCATTGGGGGATCTCGTTCCTGTGGCGCTGAAAGCGGTACGCAAGGGAGGTTGCGTAGTGTGCGGCGGAATCCACATGTCGGACATTCCGTCCTTTCCATACCGATTGCTATGGGGGGAGCGCCAGCTTGTATCCGTGGCCAACCTGACCCGCGCCGATGGTCTGGAGTTCCTGGATATTGCCGTCGCTTCCGACGTGCAGTGCGACGTGCGCCTCTATCCTCTTGAAGCGGCGAACGCAGCGTTGGACGACGTTCGGATGGGCCGTATCCAAGCAACGGCAGTCTTGATTCCTTGAAACGGCGGCCAGCGTCGTAATGAACCGCGCTACCGCGAGCCTGAAAGTCCCGCACCTCTGGAGGAGTCATGAAGACTCGCATTCTTGCCGTATGGTTCCTGCTCCTCCTGGCTGTCGTCCCGGTTGAAATCGCCTTCGGACAGGCGGCGGACTCGTTGTCGCCCGTTTCCCCCTCCGTACTCAAGCGGGTGGACCTGGAGGCGGAAGCTGCGCTATCGCGTCTCTATCTCCAATCGCCCAAAGCCCAGGCGCTGATCGCGCGTTCCTTTGGGGTGCTGGTCGTGCCTGCGCTGCATGCGGATGGCGGCATCCTGGGAATGGCCTATGGTCGGGGTGTGCTGATCGATGCGGTGGGAGCGCGCAGCTACTACAACGCCATTGCTAGCCCCCCGGGCTCGGTGCTTGGGCTGGACGGAAAGGCACTGATTCTGTTTTTCTCCGCCTACGAGGCGCTGCGAGGGTTCGAGGCTGCTCCCGGGTGGGTAGAGGGCCCGTGCGGAACCATCCAGGTCCTGGACGAGGCCGCCATGGCTGGACGCAATCCGGTCATCGAGCCGATTGCGGGCTTCATCCTGTCGGACGCCGGGCTGGTGCGGGGGCTCGGGCTGAAAGGCATTCTTTTCATCAAAGTGCCTGTCTTCATGTGCGCGCAGGAGAGCGGGGCTTGCAACGCGGCGCCGTGATGACCTTGATTGTGCGCCGTTGCGGTAACCCGGCGGTTCAATCCTGGAGGACGAAGCGGCCGGGGGCAGGCGTCAAGGCGCCGCGGGTGGTCCCCGGCTCGCCCAGGGAGGGCAGACCCGGCTGTTCGGGACTGGAGTGGGCATCGAGCCAGGCATGCCAATCGGGCCACCAGGACCCGGCGCGCAGGCTGCTGCCGGCCGCCCATTCGTCCGGACCGACGCGCAAGCTGTCCATTTCGCCTTCTCTTACGCGGTGCCAACGCCCCGGATGCCCAGGCTCGCTGACGACACCTGCATTGTGGCCGCCGCTGGCAAGGACGAAGCGGATGTCGGCGTCGGTCTGGTAGTGGATCTTGTAGATGGACTTCCATGGCGCGATCCGGTCGTTCTCGGCGCCCAGGGCGTATATGGGCACGCGGATGTTGCGCAAGGCGATTATGCGGCCGTCGACCTGATAGCGGCCGCCCGCCAACTCGTTGTTCAGGAAGAGCTTTCGCAAATACTCGGCATGCATGCGGTAGGGCATGCGCGTGGAGTCTGCGTTCCATGCCATCAGGTCATTGGGCGCCGTATGCTCGCCCAGCAGATACCTGCGCACGGCGCGCGCAGCCGTATCGCTGACGGGCCGCAGCGACTGGAACGCCGCGGACATCTGACCGGCTGAAAGGTAGCCCTGCGCCCACATCAGGCTTTCCAGCAAATACACCTCGCTGGCATCGATGTACAGACCCAGTCCGCCCGGTTCGGTGAAGTCGGTTTGCGCCGCCAGCAGTGTGAGCGTGGCCAGGCGGTCGTCTTTTTTTCCTGCCATCGCGGCGGCGGCGATGCACAGCAGGGTACCGCCCAGGCAGTAGCCCACGGCGTGCACGCGGCGGCCTGGCGTGATGCGACAAACCGCGTCCAACGCAGTCATGAAGCCCATATGGAGGTAATCGTCCAGCGACAGGTCCCGGTCCCGAGAATCCACATTCCGCCAGGAGATGCAAAAGACCGTGTAGCCCTGCGCGACCAGATGCCGGATCAGAGAATTTCCCGGCGACAGGTCCAGCACGTAGTACTTCATGATCCACGCAGGGGTGATGAGTATCGGCTCGGGGTGCGTCGTGGTCGTCGAAGGCTCGTACTGAATCAACTCGATGAGATGATTCCTGAAGACGACCGCACCGGGCGTGATAGCGACGTCCTTGCCAACCTGAAAGCGTTCCGCACCTTCCTCGGGGGCATTGCTGAGCTTGCGCTGCAGATCGGCGAGAAAATTCATCTGGCCGGCAATCAGGTTGCGGCCGCCTTCAGCCAGGGAGCGTTCCACCACGACAGGATTGGACCACGCGAAGTTGGCTGGCGAGAACATATCGCACGACTGGACGCCGCAAAACGACATCAGATCCGCATGATGGGCGGCGACGCCGGGAACATCCCTGGTGGCGTTCATCCACCATCGCCGTGCCGACTGGAATGTGTGCCACCACAGGTTGAACGGTTCGCGCTGCCAGGCCTGCAGCGCTTGCGCGCTGTCGACGGCAGGCGCGGATGCGGTTCGGTTCACACCGGTCCAGGGCAGGGCGGCGTGCCGCCACAGCACCGCGGCTTCCGCGCCGCACATCATCCCCAGTTCGAGCTGCTTGCCGGGCGCGGTGCAAAGGTGCATCCACCAATCGGCGAACGCGAGGGCGAACGCGGCCGGCGAACCACCGCCCGTAACCTGCGCGATTAGCGCTTCTTTCCTGTGGTTTATCGCCTGAAACGGTCCTTCTGCAGTTTGCCAATGCTTGACGCTACGCATTCTTGCCGCCGGCGGAACTTGTGGCGTTGCCGTTGGCCAGAAACTGGCCGGCGCCGAACGCGACCTCCGAGACGCGTTCCTGCCACGGATTCTTGGTATCCCTCAAGGTGGCGGACGCGGTCGTGGATGCCGCGCGTGCGATCTTGTCGATCTCGCGCAGGTAGGTCAGCTCACGTCCCAGCAGATCGGCGGCCAGCTTCTGTTGAAAAGAGCAAATTGCGGCTACCGTGGACATGGTTCCGATTTCGGCTTGCATCTGCTGCGCGAAGGCGAGCATTTCTTTGTCGGTTTTCAGCTGCAGGGCGCGTAGCTGCCGGGCGCTGTCAAAGTAGTTCTCGGCCATGGCCAGCGCAGTATTCAGACCGTACTTGTACAGCGCCACATAGGGCTCGTAATCCGGTTGCATGACGAGTTCCTCCGAACAGGTAGCGGGGACGCCGTAGCGGCATTCGCCAGGCGCGATCTGTTCAGCGTAGGGCCTCCTGCCCAGCCCGGCTTGACGAAACTCAATTCGCGGACAACTTTCCGGAGACGGCGACGCGCCCGACGCATGCGCTGCGTCGCGGACCTATTTCTGGCGTGCGAACCGCGCAAGCAGGAACCGGCGTTTGATCTGATGAACGGCTGCGAGGTAGCAGAAGACCAGGGGGGCGAGCATGAGATAGAAGAGAGGCGGCGGGGGGACAAAGGAAAAAAAGCCGGCCAGCGGCCCCACGGGTAGCCACAGTGCCGCGGCCACGACCAGAAAGCAGGTTGCCGCCAGGGCGCCATTTGGCCGGCTGCGCAGCGGGTTGTGCCGGGTCCGGATGACGAAAATCACCAGAACCTGCGTGCAAAGCGATTCTACGAACCAGCAGGTCTGAAATTCGGCCTGCGTGGCGTTGAGCACATGCAGCAGCAGATAGAAGGTGATGAAGTCAAAAGCGGAGCTCACCGGCCCGATGACGAACATGAATTGGCGTATCAGCCCGATATCCAGGCGGCGCGGGCAAGAGATGTCCTCCGCGTCCACGTTGTCCAGGGGAATGGGCAATTCCGACAGGTCGTACAGCATATTGTTCAGCAGGATCTGTACGGGAAGCATGGGTAAAAAGGGGAGGAACAGCGCCGCGCCTGCCATGCTGAACATGTTTCCGAAATTTGAGCTCGTGCCCATCATGATGTACTTGAACACGTTCATGTAGGTGCGGCGGCCCTCCAAGACGCCGTCATGCACCACTGCAAGGCTGCGCTTGAGTAGGATGACGCGGGCGGCTTCTCGCGCCACGTCTGTCGCCGATTCCACGGATATCCCGACGTCCGCGGCGTGAAGGGCGGGGGCGTCATTGATCCCGTCCCCCATGTAGCCGACCGTGTGGCCGAGCTGCTTGCACGCCCGCACCACGCGCTCCTTCTGCGCCGGCGTCATGCGGCAGAAGAGCGTGGTCTTCTCCACCAGGCCGCGCAGGGTCAAGGCGTCCATGGCGGCAAGTTCCGTCCCGGTCAGGACACCCCCAACGGGCAATTGCAGTTGCGTGCACACATGACGGGTCACGACTTCACTGTCGCCTGAAATGACCTTGATCTGCACGCCGCGCGCGCGCAGCGCCTTCAGCGCGTTTGCGGCGCCGCGCTTTGGCGGATCCGCGAACGCTGCGTAGCCGCGCAGCACCATGTCCGAGGCGTCGTCGGTGTCTACCGAGGTCGACGCGGCCGGCATCACTTTTGACGCAATCGCGAGCACGCGGAATCCATCGCTTTCCATGGCTTGCACGGTCTGCCCGGCCGTCTGCCTGACGGCCGCAGTCAAGGGCGCGGGGGCGGCGCCGTCGCGTGGCGCATACGCCGAACAAATGCGCAGGACGTCCTGCGGCGCGCCCTTGACGATCAGTTGGACGCCGGACGGCCCTTGCACCAGCGTTCCCGCCCAGCGCCGGTCAAAGTCAAACGGCAACTGAGCAAGCAGGGTCCATGCGTCCAGGGACATGCCGCTGGCGGACAGCACCGCCTCGTCCAGGGCGTTCTTGGCTCCCGCCAGGTAACGGCTGTTCACGCGCAACAGGGCGGCTGCGCTTGCGCTGGGCCCGCCCTCCACATCCACCGTCCGGTCCAGGCGTATCCGCGCTTCAGTGAGCGTCCCGGTCTTGTCCGTGCAGAGCACATCCATGGTGCCCAGGTTCTGGATGACCGGAAGCTGCTTGACGATGACGTGCTTGCGGGCCAGCCTGATCGCCCCTCTGGCGAGGGTCACCGACACCACCATGGGCAGCAGTTCCGGCGTCAGTCCGACAGCCAGGGCGATTGTGAAAAGAATGGATTCCAGCCATGGCCGGTGAAACAGAGCGTTGATCAGCAGGACGAACAGGACCAGGAAGACCGTCAGACGCAGGATCAAGTAGCCGAAGCGCTGTATGTCCAGATCGAACGTCGTCGGCTTTGCGCGACTGGCGATGTCAGCGCCGATTCTGCCTAATTCGCTTTGCGTGCCGGTGAACACCGCGATTGCCGTCGCGCTGCCGCTGTGGACAGCGGTGCCGGCCAGGACGGCACGCGGTGAATCGATAGCCTGTTCCGCCCAGATATCCGTGACGGCGGCGCTTTTTTCCACGGGGAAGGATTCGCCAGTGAGCAAGGCCTGATTGACCTGCAGATGGCGGCTGGAAACCAGCCTGGCATCCGCTGCGATGATGTCACCGGCCTCGAGCGCGAGCAGATCGCCCGGAACGACTGCGGTGGCCGGAATGCGAATGCTGCGGCCGCCCCGCAGGACGGTAGCCTTTTGCGCAACGGATTGCTGAAGCTTCAACTCTGCCTGGGCGCTGCGCCTTTCTTGGTAGGCCTCGAGCGTGACGCTCACCATCACGATACCCGCGATGATCAGCGCGTTGCCGAGTTCTCCCAGCGACGCCGACACGGCGCCGGCGAGCAGGAGGATGAGAACTAGCGGGCTGGCGAATCGGCGCAGAACAAATACGGCATCCTCGCGCAGGCGCCCAAGCCGCGGTGCGGGCGCCGCCAATCCCTGCCGGCGGGATGCCTCCTGGGCGTCAAGGCCCAGGCTGGTGCAACCTAGGCGCGCGTAGAGCGCCTGCGCGTCCTCGTTCCACCAGGGATAGACGTCAGGCCGCTCATTCATGGAAGCTCCGCGCGGTTACGCGGTGCCGTCGGGGGCTCGTACCAGCAGGACGGGAACTGGGGCTCCCCGCAGGATCCCTTCCGCGCTGCTGCCCAGCACCATGCGGCTTACGCCTCGACGGCCGTGCGTGCCGATGACTATCAGATCAGCCTTCCAGCTTTCCGCCTCCGCGATCACGCGCTGCTGCACGGTCTTGTCAAGGTTTTCATAAAGCACGCCTTCCGCGGTGGTGCCTTGCTCCCGCGCGGCAGCCATGCCTTTTTCAAGGATCTCGGCGCCGCTTTTTCTGAGAAGATCCAGCAATTCGCCGGCATAGAAACCGTAGGAGTCCACGGCCAAAGCGAACGACAGTTCATCGATCACATGAATCAGGCGCAGGCTGCCGTGGGTGAGTTTCGCCAAGCGTATCGCTTCGTTCAGGCCCAGGCTCGAGGTGGAGCTGCCGTCGATGGGTACCAATATGCGTTGATACATGACTGTCTCCGGACGGTGGATGCGCAAAGTATCAATCTTTCGAAACGGCGGATCTTGACGGGAGTCAAGTCAGTTTGCGACAGCGCGCCAGGGCTCTGACCAGTCTGGCCGGTCCGCGCGATTGGTGTCGACGATGATCAGGTAGCGTCCGGCGCCAGGGGCCGGGGTTCTGTCGCGAAGCAGTATCCAGGGACGAGAGATCAGGTCCGCCGCAAGTTCATAATCGGCGTCCAGCAAGCCGTATCTGTCCAGCAGGCGGTTGAGGGTTGCCGGTATTCGGATGCAGCCTTTGGATTGCGGCGTGCCCAGCTTGGGTTCGAGCAGGACCGGGTCAGTCGCGTGCATTTGCAGTCGCATCGTGCTGGCGCCACGATTGCCCCATCCCCGGTTCGCCTGCTGCCAGCCGAAATCATAGATTCGCATGCCTTTTGCGCCGTAGCCGAGTATCCCGTTCGCGTTCTTCGTGCCCTGGGCGCGGAAATCGGGATTTGCCAGGGAGTGCGCGAACACGCCGGTGGGCGTCTCGAAATGGTCGAACTGCCCGACCTTTCCGGTCGAGACGGGAGAGGCGCCCACATGGATGGGCGGACCGGCGGCCGGCAACCAATAGAGTAGCGCCGCCTGAACCCGCGGGCTCCGGTCGACGACCAGGACATACTGCGAGCCAAGCAGGCCGATGCCGGCATCGGCCAGGGCCTGCAGCGCCAGGGCGCCATAGTGCACTCGGTCGCCGGCGGACATCTGAAGCGCGGGCGCGACTTCCAGGCGAAAGGTGCGCGCCATGTCTTCGGGCGTGGGCTGGGCCGATACCTGGGATGCCGCGGCCGCGCACAGGAGCGTAGCCGCGACGGCGCGCATCGCGCAGGCGGCAAGTCCATATGGGACGCGAATCATCGTGCGGCCTTGCAGTGCAGCCATTTTGGCGTCCTTAGCGGCTGGCCTGGCGGGCGCAGTCGCCGCGCGACCAGCCAGACCATTACCGCGGCGAGCAGGGCGGCCGCCCAGCCTTTGATGTCCAGGGGGCCGAAGTCGAACAGGCGGCGCAGCGCTGGCCATTCCAAAGTCAACACAAGCAATGCCAGCGTTGCGGCTATCGCCAATCGGGTCGCTCCGTCCCACATGCCGGCATGGCGCTGGTGGGAGGCGCGGTTGTTAATCATCAGGGCCAGATTGCCTAGCACCAAGGCGCAGAAGGCGGTGGATCGAGCGCTATCCGCAGGCGCTTGCATTTGTTGCAGCCCCCCATAGAGCAGCCCCACCGATGCCAGAAGCGCCAACCCCTGGGCAAAGCCCAGCAGGAACGTCGTCAATGAAAAGAGCGGCCTCGCCACGGGAAGAGGAGGGCGGCGCATAAGGTCCGGTTCTCCTGCGACGGTCTCGAATGCCAGTCCGCACAGGGGACCGATCACGATCTCCAGGAATGCCACATGGGCTGGGCGCAGCAGCTCCGGCCAGCCGAACAGGAGGGGCAGAATCACCAGCCCTGCTATCGGGACATGCGCCGCGACGATGTAGACGATCGCCTTGGACAGGTTGTCGAACAATCGGCGGCTTTGCCGGATCGCGTTCAAGATATCGGAGAAGTCATCGCGGGTCAGGATCAGGTCCGCCGCCTCCCGTGCGACATCGGTGCCGCGCCCGCCCATGGCGATGCCGACGTGCGCCGCGCGCAGGGCGGGCGCATCGTTAACGCCGTCCCCGGTCATTGCGACGATGGCTCCCTGTTGTTTCAGGCGCTCGACCAGTCGCAGCTTCTGCTCAGGCTTCACACGGGCGTAAACGCATACGCGCTTGACCAGTTCGGACAGGCATTCGTCGCTTTCCCGCTCCAGGACATCGCCTTCGGCCACGAGGTCGGCCGGTATGCCAGCCTGGCGGGCGATGGCCCTGGCGGTGGCCGGGTGGTCTCCCGTCAGCATCAGCACGCGTATGCCCGCGTCATCGCAGGCGGCGACTGATCCGCTCACGCCTTCCTTGAGCGGGTTTTCCAGACCGACCAGACCGGCAAACTGCAGAGGGATATTTTCCGGGTTATCGGGTAGCGGCGAATTCGGCCAGCGTGCGCTGGCTGCCGCCAGCACACGAAGGCCTTCCCCGGCCATGCGGCGGACCTCGGCCTCCAGTTCAGCCTTGCGGTCCGGCGTCAGTTGGCAAAGCTTGAACACGGTTTCCGGCGCGCCCTTGCACGCGATCCGGATGAGGTTCTCCGGTGCGGCTGTCCAGGCGTGGACGACGGCCAGTCGAGCGACAGAGAACGGATAGGCTTTCGTCAGCTTGAGGGAGCCTGGTGCGGGCGGACGGCCCGCCAATTCCGAGGCGAAGCTGCGGAAGGCGTCCTCCATCGCGTCGCCGGAATCGGGCACGCTTGCCAGCGCGAGCGTTTCAGCCAGGTTACAGACGTCGGGTACTGGTTTGGCGCCGGTGACGGCCACAAGATCGGAAGTGTCCATGCTGATGGACCCGGTGTACAGTTGGCGCACGGCCATCGTGTTGGTTGTCATGGTGCCTGTCTTGTCGGCGCACAACACAGTCGTCTTGCCCAACGTCTCGACCACGCTCAGTTTCCGGACGAGTACGCCGTCGCCCGCGATGCGCTTTGCTTCCATCGCGGAGAAGATTGTCACGATGACCGGGAAATCCTGCGGAAGCAGACTCATTGCCAGCGCGATGCCTGCCAACAGCCCTTCAAACCATCCTCCCCGCATGTAGACATACAAGGCCCACGTGGCCAGGGAAAGGATAAAGCCAACCCACATGAACCGCAGGATGAAATGGCGGGTCTGTGATTCCAGGGGGGCGCGTTCGGGTGTCAGTTGCCGCATGGCCTGACCCAACGCTCCCAATCTGGTGTCGTCACCGACGGCATCCACGCGCATGACGCCGGTTCCCGACAGGACCAACGCCCCGCAGAACATTTCGGCGCCGCTTCCGGGCACGCTCTGTATCCGCTTGAATACCGGCTGGAACTCTCCGGTAAGTGCGGACTCGTCGACCAGCAGACCTTCGCCGTCGATGAGATGACCATCCGCCGGGACGCGGTTCCCTTCCGCCAGCAGCACAGTGTCGCCGCGCGCAAGGTCCGCCGAGGCCACCCAGCACCGCTTGCCGCTGCGCAGTGTGAGGGCGCGGGGCGCCGCCAGGCGTCCTAACGCTTCCAATGCGTGCGACGTACGCAGGGACTGCCCGACAGTCAGCGCGAAGATGACCAGGACGAAGAGCAGCAGCAAGGCGGCTTCATGCCAGGCTCCCAGAATCGAATAAAGCCCTCCCCCCGCGAGCAGCAGGGCAAACATGGGATCCTTGATCAGGTCCAGGCTGATCGAGATCAGCGTGCGCTGACGATCCGGCGGGGCCATGGCTCATCGGCCTAGTTGACCAGCACCACCGGGATGTGAACCGTGTGCAGCACCTTCAAGGTGGTCGAACCCAGTAGCAGGCTGCCGGCGGCGCCCATTCCGCGCGACCCCATGACGATATGGTCGCAACCCTGCTCGGTGGCATAGGATTTGATGGTCTCGGCGACGTTGCCGACCCGAGCCGCCTTTTGATAGAGAATTCCTGACTGGTCCAGCAGAACCTCCGATTCCGCCAGGGCCGTCTTCGATTCGTCGTCGTAGTATTCCTGGATCGCTTCCGGCTGAACGAAGGCCAATACCGTTCCGGAGACTATGGGCATTTGCACGTTGAGCAGGTGTATGGAGCAAGGGCCGTGTTCGCGGACATGGTCGACCATATAGCGCACGGCGCGCACGGAATTGCCTGATCCGTCCACGGGAATGAGTACGTTTTTCACGGGGCCTCCGATAGAAGTGGATGCCAGGGCCGCCTGACCCTGCACTTATTGCCATCATCGCGCGCGTCCTGCGGTTGAAATTGACTCCGGTCAAGTTGTGCACAAATCCCCCCTCTACGCTGAAGGCAAGTCTTGCAGGATGTCCAGACGGATACTCTTACCTCCCGACGGCAGCACAACTGCAGTCGAAGACCTGAAGGAAACACTGCGTCTGGTCCTTCTCACCAACGCCATACAGCGAAGATTTCGGAAAATAGACCTGGGAGAGAAGCCATGGAAAGCAAGCTTCGGCTGCAATTCTGGGGCGCTGCCGGCACTGTCACCGGCTCGCGTCACCTGCTCAGCATGGACGGGCGATCCATCCTTCTGGATTGCGGACTATTCCAGGGCGTCAAGACACTCAGGCTGCGTAATTGGGCCCCGTTTCCCGTTGCGGCCTCCAGCATCGAGGCCGTGGTGCTGTCGCACGCGCACCTGGATCATTCGGGATACTTGCCGCGGCTGGTGCGCGAAGGATTCAATGGCCCCATTTATGGTTCTAATGCCACTCTTGACCTATGCCAGCTGCTGCTACTGGACAGTGCCCACCTGCAGGAGGCTGATGCCGATTATATGAACCGGCATGGTCTGACAAAACATCGGCCGGCGCTGCCGCTCTATACCGTCGCCGACGCGCATCGGGCCATCGCCGCCTTTCGTCCGATCCCGTTTGACACGATGACCGAACTGGCGCCTGGCCTACGGCTCAGCCTGTCGCGTGCCGGCCATATCCTGGGCGCCTCTGTCGTGGAAATCGCGCACTCCGGCATGCGACTGGCCTTCTCGGGGGATCTTGGCCGATATGACGATCCGCTGATGCCTGCGCCCGCGCCCGTGAGCGAGGCGGACTATTTGATCGTGGAGTCGACCTACGGTAACCGGCGCCACAGCAGGGAAAGCGCGCTCAATGCCTTGGCAGACATCATCGAGCGCACCGTCGCGCGCGGCGGCTCCCTGTTGATTCCGTCGTTCGCCGTGGGTCGTGCACAGCTCCTCCTGTATCACCTTTGGCGGCTTAAGCAGGCGGGCCGCATCGCCCGCAACCTGCCAATATATCTGGATAGTCCGATGGCGAGCGAAGCCGTTGAAATCTATCTGCGGCACGACGCTGATCAGCGGCTCGCGCGTCAAGACGCCATCGCTGCCTACAACGTTGCATCTTGCGTCAGCGACGTTGAACAGTCCAAGGCGCTGGACAGATCGCCCATGCCCAAGATCATCCTGTCGGCGAGCGGCATGGCAACGGGGGGACGGGTTGTCCACCATCTGAAGCACTATGCTGGCAATCCACGCAATACCATCCTGTTCGCCGGCTTCCAGGCGATGGGCACCCGCGGTGCTGCGATGCTAGACGGCGCTCAGACGATAAAGATCCATGGGGAATACGTGCCCGTGCGTGCCGAAGTTAGCAACCTGTCCATGTTGTCCGCACATGCAGATGCCGATGAGATCATGCGTTGGCTGAGTGGATTTTCCCGCGCGCCGCGAGAGACTTTCATCGTGCATGGGGAACCCGACGCGGCCGACGCCCTGCGTCTGCGCATCAAGGACGAGCTGGGGTGGCTGTGCCGGGCGGTCGAGCAGGGGGATTCTGTGGGGCTCCCGTCCAGTAGTGGAACGCCTTGGTAACACCGCCCCGCCAGCAAATCCCCCCAACAACGCTAAAATACCGCCTCGCGGCATACCGCCCGCTTTCCCGGCTTTCTTCAATCCTGCGCCTCGCGCCCTCACAACGATGAAAAAACTGACTGCTGTACTGCTTGTGTCCGCAACCGCTCTGCTCACGGCTTGCGGTCCCAGCGACAACGCGCCCGCCGCGGGCGCCCAAGCGCCGGCCACGCCCAAGAAGGTCGTCGTTGGCCTGGACGACAACTTCCCGCCCATGGGCTTTCGCGACGCCAGCAACCAGATCGTCGGTTTTGACATCGACATGGCCAAGGAAGCCAGCAAGCGGCTGGGCATTGAAGTGGAATTCAAGCCCATCGACTGGAGCGCCAAGGAAGCTGAATTGAACGGCAAGCGCGTCGACGTGCTGTGGAACGGTCTGACTATTACGGAAGAGCGCAAGAAGAACATCAGCTTCACCGCGCCGTACATGGCCAACCACCAGATCATCATCGTGGGCAACACGTCGCCGGTGAAGGTCAAGAATGATCTGGCTGGCAAGGTCATCGGCGCGCAAGACGGCAGCAGCGCCACCGACGCCATCGCCAAGGACCCGGTTGCCGCGCAGATCAAGGAAGTGAAGAAGTTCGGCGACAACGTGACCGCGCTGATGGACCTGGCTGCTGGCCGTCTGGACGCCATCGTGGTGGATGAAGTGGTTGGCCGTTACCTGATCAGCAAGCGTGCGGGCGAATACCGCGTGCTGGAAGAGAACTTCGGTACGGAAGACTACGGCGTCGGCGTGCGTAAGGACGACACCGAGTTGCTGGCCAAGCTGGATAAGACGCTGGATTCGATGAAGCAGGACGGCACCGCCGGCCGCATCGCCACCCAGTGGTTCGGCGCCAACATCATCAAGTAAGCGCGAGGGCGCCTGTGGCCTAGCCGGCCGCGGCGCCTTTGCCGTTGCAGTTTGCAGCCCGCCGCAGTGCCGCAAGGCCAGGCGGGCTTGCCCATGATTCTCTCTTGCCCGCGCGGCGCGAACCCACTGCATGGACTACGTACTCTCCCTTCTGGGGCCCTTGGCGGAAGGCGCGAAAGTGACCTTGACGCTGTTTTTCATCACGCTGGCTTTGGCCGTGCCGCTGGGGCTGGTGCTGGCCCTGGCTCGCATCTCGAAGTGGCCGCTGCTGAGCCGCGCAGTCAATGGCTATATCTGGCTGATGCGCGGCACGCCGTTGATGCTCCAGATGCTGTTCATCTACTTCGCGCTGCCGTTCGTGCCGGTGATCGGCATCCGGCTGCCGGATTTTCCGGCGGCGGTGGTGGCGTTTGCGCTGAACTACGCGGCGTATTTTGCCGAGATTTTCCGCGCCGGTATCCAGTCGGTGGACCGGGGGCAGTACGAGGGCAGCAAGGTGCTGGGCATGACGTACCTGCAGACCCTGCGCCGCATCGTGCTGCCGCAGATGGTGCAGCGCGTGCTGCCGCCCATGAGCAACGAGACCATCACGCTGGTCAAGGACACCTCGCTGATTTACGTGCTGGCGCTGAACGACATCCTGCGCACCGCGCGGGGCATCGTGCAGCGCGATTTCACGACCACGCCGTTCCTCGTCGCCGCTGCCTTCTATCTGTTGATGACGCTGCTCCTGACGTGGTTCTTCCAGCACATGGAAAAGCGCTATGCAAAATATGACCAGTAATTCTCCGGCCGGACAAAGCGCGCGTCCGGTGATGATCGAAGCCCGCCATATCGTCAAATCCTTTGGCGCGAATCGTGTGCTGGACGATGTGTCGCTGACCCTGGAGCAGGGCGAGGTGGTGGCAGTGATCGGTCCATCGGGTTCGGGCAAGAGCACGTTCCTGCGCTGCCTGAATCATCTTGAGACCATCGACGAAGGCAGCATCGAGATCGAAGGCGAGACGATGGCCGCTGCCGTGCCTGGTGGCCGTAGCCAGTACGCCAGCGACGGCGACGTGCGCCGCATTTGCCGCAAAATGGGCATGGTGTTTCAGTCGTTCAATCTGTTCCCGCACATGACGGTGCTGCAGAACATCATCGAGGCGCCGATTACCGTGAAGGGCATGACGCGCGCCCAGATCGTGCCCAAGGCGGAAGAGCTGTTGCGCAAGGTGGGTCTGTCGAACAAGCGCGACAACTATCCGACGCGCCTGTCCGGCGGCCAGAAGCAGCGCGTAGCGATTGCGCGGGCGCTGGCGATGGAGCCGGACATCATGCTGTTCGACGAGCCGACGTCGGCGCTGGACCCGGAGCTGACGGGCGAAGTGCTGCGCACCATGAAGCAGCTGGCCGACGAGCGCATGACGATGCTGGTCGTGACGCATGAAATGGGGTTTGCGCGAGAAGTGGCGCATCGGGTCATCTTTATGGACGACGGGCGCATCGTCGAGGAAGCGCCGTCCGCCGAGTTCTTTGCCGCGCCTCAGCATGCGCGCAGCCGCGAGTTTCTGGCGCATATGCTCTGATCCGAGCCGCCGCCGCACACAGTGAAGCCCGCCTTGCCGCGGGCTTTTCTATATGATGCCTACCCATGCAATCCGCGCAGATTCCCTCGCAGGCTGTATCTGACGTGCCGCCGCTGCTCCGGCTGCGCGGCCTGTACAGCGAGCGCCTGGCGCCCGTTAGCCTGGATCTGGCCGCGGGCGAGTGCGCGGCTGTGGTTGGTGCGTCGGGATCGGGCAAGTCGCTGCTGTTGCGGCAGATCGCGGATCTGGACCCTGGGCATGGGGAAGCGGAACTCGACGGGCGCCGCCGGTCGGCCATGCGCGGTTTCGAGTGGCGGCGTCTGGTGGTGTATTGCCAGGCCGAGGCCGGATGGTGGGATGACCATGTGTCCGCGCACTACGCGGACCGCGCCGGCGCTATCGCCATCATGGAGCGCCTTGGGCTGGCCGAGGCCAAATTCGACGCGTTGGTCCATGAGCTGTCTACGGGCGAGCGCCAGCGGATGGGCTTGGTGCGCGCGCTGATGCAGAACCCGCGCGTGCTGCTGCTGGATGAGCCCACCGCCGCGCTGGATCAGGAAGCGACGGCGTTGGTCGAGGCGGAGCTGTCGCGCTTTCTGGCGGCCGGGGCAGGCATTCTGCTCGTCACACATAGCGCCGAGCAGGCCGAGCGCCTGGCGCGCCGGCGTTGGCGGATGACGCAAGGCCACATGGAGCCGCTATGGACGTGATCAAGCTGCAGGCGCTGGATCTGGTGATCGCGTCGCTGCTGGTGCTGCTGAGCGCCGGCATTTCCTTTGCGCTGCGCCTGAACCTGCAACGGCAGGTGCTGTGGGCGGCGGTGCGCACGGTGGTGCAGCTGCTGCTGGTCGGCCAGATCTTGCGCATCGTGTTCGCCCACGCCGCGCCGTGGCTGACGGCGCTGGTGGTGGCGGTGATGATGGCGCTGGCCGCGCGCGAGGTCGCGGCCCGACCCAAGGCGCGCCTGACTGGTCATGGCAATGGCTGGGTCGGGACGTTGACGGTGGTCAGCACGACGCTCGTGACTGCATTGTTCATCCTGAATACGGCGCTGCGCCCGGACCCTTGGTTTGATCCGCGCTACACGATTGCGTTGGTCGGGATCGTGTTGGGCAGCGTCTTGAATGCGGCCAGCCTGGCATTGGACGGAATGCTGTCGGGCGTGCGCCGCGAAAGGCTGGGCGTCGAAGCGCGCCTGGCGCTGGGCGCGACCGTGCATCAGGCGTTTTCGTCGTTGCTGCGCGAGTCGGTGCGGCGCGGCATTGTGCCCAGCATCAACCAGATGTCGGCGGCGGGGATCATTACGTTGCCGGGCATCATGACCGGGCAGATCATTGCGGGCATGGATCCTGTTGACGCAGCCAAGTATCAGATCCTGTTGATGTTTCTGCTGTGCGGCGCGAGCGGCATGGCGGCGATGGGCGCGGCTTATGGTGCGATGCGCCGATTGACGGATGAGCGGGGGAGGTTGCGTCTGGACAGGCTTGTGTCGGGGACGACTGCGAAGCGGTAGCGGGGGCAAAAAAAGGTACCAAGCCCCATATCGCAACCCGCCGCAAAAAAAAACCGGCAGCCCCAACGGGTCTGCCGGTTTTTCACATGCCCGCCAGCCAGCAAACACTGGCCAGCAAGGGCAGGGGGCTTAGCCGATCGAGGCCAGCACCTTGTTCAGCGTGGCGCTGGGGCGCATGGCCTGGCTGGCCTTGGCTTCGTTCGGCTGGTAGTAGCCGCCGATGTCCACGGGCTTGCCTTGGGCGGCCTTGAGCTCGTCCAGGATCTTGTTTTCGCCTTCGGAGAAAGCGATTGCGGCGGGGGCGAACTGAGTGGCCAGGGCGCGGTCTTCGGTCTGGGCGGCCAGGGCCTGGGCCCAGTACATCGCCAGGTAGAAGTGGCTGCCGCGGTTGTCCAGGCCGCCGACCTTGCGCTCGGGCGACTTGTTTTCGTCCAGGAACTTGGCCGTGGCCTGATCCAGCGTCTTGGCCAGGATCTGAGCGGTGGGGTTCTTGTACGTGCGGCCCAGGTGGTCGAGGGACTCGGCCAGCGCCATAAATTCGCCCAGCGAATCCCAGCGCAAGAAGCCTTCTTCCAGGAACTGTTGCACGTGCTTGGGGGCCGAACCGCCCGCGCCCGTTTCAAACAGGCCGCCGCCGGCGACGAGCGGGACGATCGACAGCATCTTGGCGCTGGTGCCCAGTTCCATGATGGGGAACAGGTCGGTCAGGTAGTCGCGCAGCACGTTGCCGGTGACCGAGATGGTGTCCAGGCCTTCGCGGATGCGCTTGACCGAGAACTTGGTGGCTTCGACCGGGTCGAGGATGCGCAGGTCCAGGCCGCTGGTGTCGTGGTCCTTGAGGTACTGCTTGACCTTGGCGATGACCTGGGCGTCGTGGGCGCGCTTTTCGTCCAGCCAGAAGACGGCGGGCGTCTTGGTGGCGCGGGCGCGGGTGACGGCCAGCTTGACCCAGTCCTGGATCGCGGCGTCCTTGGTCTGGCACATGCGCCAGAGGTCGCCGGCTTCGACGGCCTGTTCCAGCAGCACGGCGCCAGCGGCGTCGGTGACACGCACGGTGCCGGCGGCCGGGATGACGAAGGTCTTGTTGTGCGAACCGTATTCTTCGGCAGCCTGGGCCATCAGGCCGACGTTGGGCACGCTGCCCATCGTGACCGGATTGAAGGCGCCGTTGCGCTTGCAGTCGTCGATGACGGCCTGGTACACGCCGGCGTAGCAGCGGTCGGGGATGACGGCCTTGGTGTCCTGCAGCTTGCCTTCGGCATTCCACATCTTGCCGGAGTCGCGGATCATGGCGGGCATGGAAGCGTCGACGATGACGTCGCTGGGCACGTGCAGGTTGGTGATGCCCTTGTCGGAGTTCACCATGGCCAGTTGCGGCAGCGTCTTGTAGGCGGCGTCGATGTCGGCGGTGATCGCGGCCTGCTGGTCGGCGGGCAGCGACTGGATCTTGGCGTACAGGTCGCCAATGCCGTTGTTGGGGTCGAAGCCGGCCTGCTTGAGGGCGTCGGCGTGCTTGGCCAGGACGTCCTTGTAGAACACGGAGACCACGTGGCCGAAGATGACGGGGTCGGAGACCTTCATCATGGTGGCCTTCAGGTGGACCGAGAACAGCACGCCGTTGGCGCGCGCGTCGTCGATCTGGGCCTGCAGGAAGGACTTGAGCTTGGCGGTCGACAGCACGGCGGCGTCAATGATCTCGCCGGCCTTGACCGGGGTCTTTTCCTTCAGGACGGTCTTGGTGCCGTCAGCGGCGGTCAGTTCGATCTTGACGTCGCCGGCGTCGGCGATGAGGGCCGACTTTTCGGTGCCGTAGAAGTCGCCTTCGCTCATGTGGGCGACGTGCGACTTGGAGTCGGACGTCCAGGCGCCCATCTTGTGCGGGTGCTTGCGGGCGTAGTTCTTGACCGACAGCGGGGCGCGGCGGTCGGAGTTGCCTTCGCGCAGGACCGGGTTGACGGCGCTGCCCTTGACCTTGTCGTAGCGGGCCTTGACGTCGCGCTCGGTGTCGTTGGCGGGGGCGTCCGGGTAATCCGGCAGCTTGTAGCCCTGGTCTTGCAGTTCCTTGATGGCCGCCTTCAGTTGGGGCATCGAGGCGCTGATGTTGGGCAGCTTGATGATGTTGGCTTCGGGCTTGACCGCGAGGGCGCCCAGCTCAGCCAGGGCGTCGGACAGCTTCTGGCTGTCGTCGAGGTAATCCGGGAACAAGGCGATGATGCGGCCTGCCAGCGAAATGTCGCGGGTCTCGACCGTGATGCCTGCGGGTTTGGCGAATGCCTGGACGATGGGCAGCAGCGAACGGGTTGCCAGTGCCGGAGCTTCGTCGGTGAGGGTATAGATAATCTTCGGAGTAAGAGACATGATCCTTGAATCTGTTCGGCTCAGGCGATTAACGCGCAAACCCGAACATGCTATGCGGCGTACGCCGGTAGATGTTGTCGAGAGTGGGTTCGTATGGCGGGACGCGCAGGCAAGCCGTCCCACCAACATGACCGCCGCCCGTCCTATTGTTTGGCTGGACCGGCCGGCCGATAACTGGGCCGTATCCGGGTCCGCCTTGGAAGGTGCGACCGCCACGAACCTTCCATTGTAATACCGTGCTACGCATTGCGCGGGGAAATGGTTCTATTTCTTGATGGCGCCGCAATATGCTTATGACGGTTTTTGGGGGACGCATTGCACGGGCGGGCGGAATTTGGCATCAAAGCGCCGGCCATCGGCGTTTGACAAAGCCGGGCGATAGGAGGAAAGTACGCCCCATGAATTTCCGCGCCGTCCGCATTTCGCTGATTATTACCATCATTCCTGGAATGGTGGGTTAGCGCGCGACCGCAACAGTCACAAGCCACCCGCCCCACGAGGCGGGTTTTTTGTGGCCGCCTCTGCCGGGCAAGCAACCCAAAGCAGAGAAACCATGTCCGATTCATCCTCCCACGCACCCTCGGCATTCCAGGCCGGCGCCGCCACGCCGATGGAGTACCTGCGGCAAATCCTGACCGCCCGGGTATACGACATCGCCCGTGAAACCGAGCTGGACCTGGCGCGTGGGCTTTCCACCCGGCTGGGCAACACCGTGCATTTCAAGCGCGAAGACAACCAGCCGGTGTTCTCGTTCAAGGTGCGTGGCGCTTACAACAAGATGCGCAACACGCCGCGCGCCGCGCTGGAACGCGGGGTCATCACGGCGTCGGCCGGCAACCATGCGCAGGGCGTCGCGATTTCGGCGGCCAAGCTGGGCGTGCGGGCCATCATCGTCGTGCCGCAGACGGCGCCGCAGGTGAAAGTGGACGCGGTGCGCGCGCATGGCGGACCGACCGTGACGGTGGTGCAGGCGGGCGATTCGTACAACGACGCCTACGCCCATGCGCAGACGCTGGCGCAGGAACAGGGCCTGACGTTCGTGCCGGCGTTCGACGATCCCTACGTGATCGCGGGGCAGGGAACGGTGGGCATGGAGATCCTGCGGCAGCACCCCGAGCCGCTGCACGCCATTTTCGTGCCGATCGGCGGCGGTAGTCTGGCGGCGGGCGTGTCGACCTATGTGAAGGCGGTGCATCCCGGCGTGAAGGTCATCGGCGTACAGACCGAGGATTCCTGCGCGATGGCCCAGTCGCTGCGGGTGGGCGAGCGGGTGATCCTGGCCGACGTGGGCCTGTTCTCGGACGGCACGGCCGTCAAGCTGGTGGGCGAGGAGACGTTCCGGCTGTGCCGCGAGTATCTGGATGAAGTGATCCTGGTGGACACGGACGCGGTCTGCGCGGCGATCAAGGATGTGTTTCTGGATACGCGCAGCGTGCTAGAACCCGCGGGTGCGTTGGCGGTGGCCGGGCTGAAAAAGTACGTGGAGCGCGAAGGCGCGCGCGGTCAGTCGCTGGTGGCGATCACGTCGGGCGCGAACATGAATTTTGATCGCATGCGTTTTGTGGCGGACCGCGCCGAGGTGGGCGAGGCGCGCGAGGCGGTGTTCGCGGTCACCATCCCGGAAGAGCGCGGCAGCTTCCGCCGGTTCTGCCAGGTGATCGGCCAGCGCAGCGTGACGGAGTTCAATTACCGGATCGCAGACGCGCGTACCGCGCGCATCTTTGTCAGTGTGCAGATTGCGCGGCGCGGCGAGTCCGCCGATATCCTGGCCGCGTTGCAGGCGGAGGGGTTTTCGGCTTCCGACCTGACGAACAATGAGGTGTCCAAGCAGCACATCCGCTACATGGTGGGCGGGCGTTCGCCGCTGGCGGGCGGCGAGCGCCTTTTCCGGTTTGAGTTTCCCGAGCGGCCGGGCGCGCTGATGAAGTTTCTGTCGGCGATGGCGCCCAACTGGAATATCAGTCTGTTCCATTACCGCAATCAAGGCACGGACTTCAGTTCGGCGCTGGTGGGCATTCAGGCGCCAGTGGCGGATGATGCGGCGCTGGATGGCTTTTTGCGGCAGCTCGGTTATGCGCACGCCGAGGAAACGGATAACGAGGCTTATCGGCAGTTCCTGATCTGAAGTTCAACTGGGCGTTTCGGCGGCTTGGCAGCCCGGCTTGCGCGGTAATTGCACGCCCGGTTTCAAGCGCAGCGTCGCGCGGCCATTCGTCTGGGTCAGTTCCAAGGCGCTTGCGCGCCACGCCCGCACGTCGTCGAACGCGATGGCGGGCGTGGCGCTGGAAGCGGGTTTCGCGTCCGACCGTTCGAATTGCAGTGCCGGCAGGCTCACGCACGTGTCGTCGAAATCCAGCCGCGCCAGCTCGCGCCCATCGGTCAGGCGCACCGCGCGGAACGCCAGGGGCGCATCCACGAATTTGGTGATCTCGGGCACGTATTGCAGGTCGCCATGCGCGTCCTTCACGCGGGTGGCGGGCTGCAGCACGACGACCTTCCGGCCGGGCGGGACAGCCAGATAGGCCACGTCGCCGGCAATGTCCAGCAGCTTTCCGGGGCCGAGATTCAGCGCCTTCAGCGGCGCATGGCGGATCATCACGGTTTCGTTCCAGGCCGAGTTCACGCGCGTCCAACCGGGCAGGCGCGCGTCCTCGAACCGCGTGCCGTGGATGCTGTCGCGGTCCGGCTTGTCGGAAAGCGGCAGGCGCTGCACGCGCAGTGAGCCGTTGACGACCTGCAGATGCGCGAGCACAGTGCTGGCGCTGGAACTGGTGAAGAATGCCAGTACCGCATCGGTTTCCAGAACGGCGACCGGACCTGGGCAGAAGAACGCGCGAGCCTGCGGCGCATTGCTGCCGGGATAGAGCAGTGCGCCGACGTCGGCGCCGCACAGGGTCTTGCCCTGGAAGGTGATGGTGGTGGCGCGGGTGGTCTGGCGCTGACCGGTGTTCCAGTCGCTGCGGCTGCCGGTTGCCACGTCGACGACGAGGCCGTGATTGTCGTAGACGATGGCGGCGCCGGAGGGCGCGGCAAGCAGGGTCAACAGAAACGCGAGGGCGCGACGGGTCGGCATGGGCGAACTCTCGGAATGGCGTGACCGGTGAATATATACCGTTGTAAACGCCGCTCGGTCCGAAGTGCCGACCCAGTGTCTGACACCTATGGTGAAGGCCGGCGCATGTTTGCCCGGTGTCTGAAATCTACGAAGCCGAGCGTTCAGACAGCCCATCCACGTGGATCTGCGCCTGGCCCTGCGGGCAATGCTCGACGCGCGCCCGCACGCGATACACGCGGCGCAGCGTATCAGGCGTCACCACATCGCCCGGCAATCCCTCGGCTTCGATCGCGCCCGCGTGCAGCAGCAGCGCATGGTCGGCGTGACGCAGCGCGATGTTCAAGTCATGCAGCACCACCAACGTGATAAGGCGATGCGTACGGGTCTGGCGGCGCAGCACGTCCATGACGTGAAACTGGTAATTCAGATCCAACGCGGACAGCGGCTCATCGAGCAGCAGCAGGCGCGGACGCCGCACCAGCGCCTGCGCCAGCGAAGCCAACTGCTTCTGCCCGCCGGACAGTTCGTCCAGATGGCGGCTGGCGAGCGATGCGATGCCCAGCTCAGTGATGACGGCCATGGCGTCTTCCATCAGCGCATGGCCGGGCTGTCCATGCCGGCCGGATCGCGCCGCCACCAGCACGGATTCGAAGACGGTCATGTGTACGCCCTTGGGCAGGGCCTGCGGCATGTACATCGCGCATTCGGCGCGGCGGGCCGGGCTGGCGTTTGCGAGGTCTTCGCCGTCCAGCCAGATCGCGCCTTGCATCACGGGATGCAGACCCGCCAGCGTTTTGAGCAGCGTCGATTTGCCGCTGCCGTTCGGCCCCAGCAGCGCGGTGACGGCGCCTTCCAGCATGGGACCGGCGCTGGCGTTGCGCAGCACCGGCCGCCCGCCGTAGCCGGCGGACAGGGTCTGGATGCGGAGCTGCGTCATCGTCAGGGTTGCAGCACCAGCGTGCCGCGCATGTGCTGCGCGTGCGCGGGGAACGAGCAGTAGTAGGTGTACGACTGGCCCGCGCGCAGGCGGCTGACGGGGAAGGTGACGGTGGCCGTTTCGCCGCCGCCCAGCATGGGCGTCTTGGCAAGGATGCGGGCATCGCCCGGCGTCAGGAAGTCGCTGCTCGCGCCGGCCTTGATGCCGTCGACCATCACCGCGTCGATGTCTTCCGTCTTGGTCAGCACCCAGTTGTGGCCTGCCTTTTCCTTGCTGTTCTTGCCCGTGTGGATGAGGCGCACGGTGAATTCCTGGCAGGTGGCGGGCACCACGATGTGGTCCGGGCCGAATTGCTTGCCGGGACGGCCTTCGACGTCGATGGAGCAAGCGGGGGCGGCGTGGGCCGTGCCGGCGATCATCAGGGCCGCAAGCGTCAGCGTCAGGCGGAATTTCATCGGGGTGTCTCCTTGTTGCGGAATAGCCGTCAGGCGCGCTTGAGGGCGCGCACGACGATGGTGAGAAAGAAGGGAATGCCGACCAGCGAGGTCACGATGCCGACCGGGATGAGCGCGCCGGGCAACACGGTCTTGGATGCCACGGAGGCCAGCGAGAGGATCAGCGCGCCGGCGAGCGCGCTGCCCGGCAAGTAGTAGCGGTGGTCCTCACCCAGGAGCAGCCGGGCGATGTGCGGCGCGACCAGGCCAACGAAGCCGATCGTGCCGACGAACGACACGGCCAGCGCCGCCAGCGCGCTGACGCGCAGCAGGCTGACGAGACGCAGCCGTTTGACGTCGATGCCGAAACTGGCCGCGCGTTCCTCGCCCAGCCGCACGGCGGTGAGCTTCCAGGCGTCGCGCATCGAGAACGGTATGGTCAGGACCAGCGCCGCCGCCATCACGCCGACGGTGGTCCAGTTGGCGCGCGCCAGGCTGCCCATGGTCCAGAAGACGATGCCCTGCAGCGCTTCCTCGCTGGCGACGAACTGCAGCAGCATGACCAGCGCCTGGAACGAATACACCAGCGCGATGCCAAACAGCACCACGCCCAGCGTCGAGCCGCCGCGCCAGCGCGCCACGCGTTCCAGCACCAGCACGGACAGCAGCGTGCACGCGAAAGCAGATACGGACACGGTCATGCCGGCCGGCAGCGCGGGCAGATGCCAGTCCAACGTAATGGCAAGCGACGCGCCGAACGCGGCGGCGGCGGAGACGCCCAGCGTGTAGGGGCTGGCGAGCGGATTGTCGAGCATGGTCTGCATTTCGGCGCCGCCCAGCCCCAGCGCGACGCCGACCAGCAACGCCATCAGCGCGTAGGGCAAGCGGAACTGCCAGACGATGACGCGCGTGCCGGTGTCTGACACCTCGGGATGCAGCAGCGTGTGCAGCAGCCCGGGCAGGGATAGCGGAGCCGGTCCGCTGGCAATGTCGGCGAGCAAACTGGCCACGATGGCCAGTACAAGGACAACGGTCAGCAGCAGGCGCTTGCGCACCGCGCGCCGGTACGCGGCGATGGGATCGTCGGGAACAGACGCCGTGGGCGATGCGGCGGCGGGGGCGAATCCGGTCATGGCGGACTACTTTGCAGGTGCTGCCGGAGACGTCCAGAAGGCGCCCGCGTTGTCCAGATCCAGGAACTGGCCGTACAACGCGTCCAGCGTGCCTTGCGGATCCAGCGCGGCGGCGCGTTCGGGGTACAGCCATTTCGCCATCGCCTCGATGGCGGCCACGTTGTAGGGCGAGTTGTAGAACGCGTGCCAGATGCCGTAGGCGCGATGCTGCTTCACGGCGTCCAGATCGCGGATGCCGTCGCGGTCCAGCAGTGTGGTCAGGCTGTCGGCGGATATCTTCGGATCGGCGCCGGGGCCGGCCAAGAGACCCGGACGGCCGGGTTCGGAACGGCTGCCGGTGGCGATGTAGACATCCGGCTTGGCGTCGATGACGAACTCCAGGCTCACGTCGCCGATCGCGCCGGGCAGCACGGGCGCCGCGACGTTCACGCCGCCCGCGGCTTCCAGCAGGTCGCCGAAGCTGCCGTTGCCCGTGGTGTGGCAGCAGGCCGGCCACACGCCTGCCAGCATTTCCACGAAGACGCGGGGCCGCTGCGCCTGTGGCACCGGTTCCACGACCTTGCGCACGCGGGCAAGGTGGTCTTCGTAGAAGGCGATGTAGCTTTCCGCCTCGGCTTCGCGATCCAGCGCCTGGCCCAGGATGCGCATGCTGGGCACCGTGTTGCGCACGGGGTGCTGGCGGAAGTCGATGAAGACGATCGGGATGCCGGCCTCCTGCAACGCCGGGATCATCGGATTGTTGCGCCCCGGGCCATGGCCGCTGACGCTGAAGATCGCCACGTCGGGCCGCAGCGAAACGATCTTTTCCGGGCTGACGCTGGCCTCCGACGTCTTGCCGATCAGCGGCACATCGGCCGCCTTGGGAAAGCGCTTGACGAGCTGGTTCCAGGAATAGGGATCCTGCTGCTTCAGCTCTCCCTGCCAGCCGACCACACGCGCCACCGGGTCGTGCCGGTCCAGCAGCGCCATGGCGAACGCGAAGCGGCCTTCGCCCAGCAGGATGCGTTTCGGGTGGTCAGGCACCGTCACGACACGGCCGGCCAGATCGGTGACCTCGCGGGCATGGGCGCCGGGCAGGGCGCAGAACAGGGCGGCGGCGGCCACGGCCGCACGGAAAAGGGCAATCGAACGCATGGCGAATCCTTCAGGAGCGTCTGCAGCAGGGTGCAGGTAACGCGAACCATTCTTATCGCCGGGCAGTGTCCACCAACCCTCCTCAAGAATTCGTTAAGACGCAGCGCGCTTGTGGCGTGGGGGCCGCCCCCCCCCCCCGCGCCCGCCCGCCGGGCGGCCGGTCCTTCCCCCCCCCCCGGCGGGGCGAACAGGCGCTCGCCATTGGTGCTGGGCACCACCGAA
>DMTA01000019.1 GCA_003454835.1 Achromobacter sp.
CGCGGCGCGGCCGGATTTGGCGGCTTCCTGGGCGTGTGCCGTGACGGCGGCGCCCAGGGCGGATGCCATCGCCACCGCGAGGGCGGCGCGGCGCAGGGTGACGAAACCAGACTTCAGACTCATGCTGCATTTCCTTTCAGACCGGGGACCAGGCCGCGGGCCAGGGCCGAGATCGCAAACAGAACACCCGCGACCAGGATGATGGCCGCGCCGGAGGGTATTGGCAGTGCCAGCTCGATGGGCAGCATGATGCCGGCCAGCGTGCTGAACAGCGCGAACAGCACCGACATCGTGAAAAAGCCCTTGAGCGACTGGGCCAGCATCCGGGCAGCGGCCGCGGGAATCACCAGCAGCGCGCCAACCAGGATGGCGCCGATCACCTTGACCGAGGCGACGGTGACCAGGGTCACCAGGATCACGAACAGGTAATCCATGGCCTTGACGGGCACGCCGCGCACGGCGGCCAGCTGCGGATTGAAGCTGGCCAGCNNGGCCGGACAGCACCAGCAACAGGCTCGCGCCCAAGGCCAGCGACACCGACAGGAACACGCCGATCAGCGTGTCGGGCGTGAGGCGCGTGCGGTTGCTCAGGAAATTGAGCAGGATGCCGAAGATGAGGCAATAGCTGAACAGGCTGCCGTACGGGCCGGTGTAGGGTTCGCCCAGCAGGATGCCGATTGCGACGCCGGTCAGCGCGGCGTGGCCCACGGCCTCGGAAAAGAAGGCGAAGCGCTTGACCACCACCAGGGTGCCCAGACCGCCCAGCACGGGCCCGATGATCAGGCCGGCAAGCAGGGCGTTGACCACGAATCCGAAGGTTAGGGATTCGGGCAGCGCGCCGGATTCGGCCGCGCTCTGGACCCACTGGCGCAGATTGTCGAAAAGGGCATTCATGCGGCGCGCTCCTGCGGCTGGTTGCCGACGCGCGGCCGCGTCGAAAAGAGCGCAAGCAGCCGGTCGGGCGTCAGCACCTGGGCGGGCGTGCCGTCGCACAGCACCTGGCGGTTCAAGCCCGTGACGCGGTCGGCCAGGCGACCCACGGCCTCCAGGTCGTGCTCGATCCACAGCACGGTCACGCGCTGCGCGCGCCAGCTGTCAAGCAGGTCCTCGAACACGCGCACGCCGGCTTCGTCGAGCGCCGACATGGGTTCGTCCAGCACCACCATCGACGGGCTGGGCACCAGTCCCTGCGCGAGCAGCACGCGCTGGCGCTCTCCGCCCGACAACGCGCCCATGCGGCGGTTGCGCTTGTCCTGCATGCCGACGCGTTCCAGCGCATCGCCGATTTCCTTCGACTTCGTGCGCGACAGGCCCAGGAATGCCGGCTTGCGCTGGCACATCGCGGCCATGAAATCGTTGACGGTCATGGGCAGCCCGCGATCGAACTCCAGCGCCTGCGGGATATACGCGATGACACCGGCCCGGTCGCACGGCCACGCCACGCTGAGCTTGCCGCGATGCGGCATCTGGCCCAGCAGCGTCTTGACCAGTGAGCTCTTGCCGCCGCCGTTGGGGCCGACCAGCGCATGCACGCTGCCCGCCGCGACGGTAAAGGCGACGTCGCTGAGGATGTCGGTGCGGCCGAGCGTCAGCGAGATATGGTCGAAGGTCAGCGTGGGACCCAGTGCGCCCGAATGGCCTGCGACGGGGCCGGTCACGCGCCGGCCTCTTCGATGGCGCGCACGACGGTGGCCAGGTTCTGCTTCATTTCTTTTTCGAACTGCTCGGGGCTGTATTCGCCGTACGAGATGTGCGACAGCGCGTACAGCTTCACGCCGGTCTCGCGCTGAATGGTCTCCACGTACGCGGACGGGAAGTTCAGCTCGGAGAAGATCACCTTGACGTCCGCCGCGCGCAATTGCTCGATCGTGCCCTTGAGCTGGGCGGGGCTGGGCTCGATGCCGTGCGCCGGTTCGACGACGGCGGTGACTTCCAGGCCGAATTCACGCAGCAGATAATCGTAGGCGCCGTGAATGGTGGCGACGCGCAGGTCCGCGTTGGGCGCCTTTGCAAGCTGGCCCAGCGCATCCGCACGCAACTTGCGCAGGCGCTGGCCGTAAGCGCGCGCATTGGCGGTGTAGGTCTGCGCATTGGCCGGGTCGATACGGCCCAATTCGCGCGCAATGGTGTTGATCTGGGCGATCGACGCGGTGATCGACAGGAAGGTGTGCGGATTCACGACCTTGCCGGAATCGCCGCCGCCCCGCGCAGCCATGCCCACGGCCGCCAGCAGCGGCACCTGCGCATTCGCTTCAATCACGGGGATCTTCGGCTTCTCGCTGGCGGCGATCATTCTGTCCGCGAAATCATCGTGGCCGATGCCGTTCAGCACGACCACATCCAGCGTGCCGATGCGCTTGATGTCTTCAGCACGCGGTTCGTAGGCGTGCGGATTGAAGCCCACGGGAATCAGTGGCACGACCTCGGCCTTGTCGCCCACGATGTTGGCGACGTAGCTGTAATAGGGATGCAGTGTCACGCCGATCTTCAGGCGCTTGGCCTCTTCGGCATGGGCGGGCGCGGCGAACGCGCCGGCCAGCAGCGCCAGCGCGGCGA
>DMTA01000410.1 GCA_003454835.1 Achromobacter sp.
TCATCGGCGTGGACGGCGCGGTGCTGGGCCTGGGCGCCTTCCGCGCCATGTCCGCCGCAGCGGCCACGTCCGGCGCCGTGCTGGAAATCCGCGAAGACCTGCTGGATGACGTCTGGGCCGACCGCGCCGGCCTGCCGGACGCCAAGATCTACGAACACGTCGCGCCAGAAGCCTGCGTGACCCGCGCCGACAAGTTGGCCCAGGTCCGCGACGCGATGCGCAAGCACGGCGCGGACGTGCATTTCATCTGCACGCTCGACGACATCGCCTGGCTGTTCAACCTGCGCGGCGCCGACGTCGACTACAACCCCGTCTTCGTCGGGCACGCGCTGATCGGCCTGGACCACGCCACGCTGTTCGTGGCCGATGGCAAGATCGACGGCGACCTGCGCGCCATCCTTGCTGCCGACGGCGTCGAAGTGGCGGACTATGCCCAGGCGGCGGACGCGCTCGCCTCGCTGGAGCGGGACCAGAAGCTGCTGATCGATCCGGCCCGCGTCACCTGCGGCGTGTTCCATGCCATGGACCCGGCCGTGCCGCGCGTGGAAGCCATCAACCCATCCACGTTGCTCAAGTCGCGCAAGACCGACGCGGAGCTGGCCAACGTGCGCCAGGCGATGGCGCAGGACGGCGCCGCGCTGTGCGAATTCTTCGCCTGGTTCGAAGGCGCGCTAGGCAAGGAAGCCATTACCGAACTGACCATCGACGATCAGATCACGGCCGCCCGCGCGCGACGTCCCGCCTACGTCTGCCCCAGCTTTGCCACCATTGCGGGCTTCAACGCCAACGGCGCCATGCCGCATTACCGCGCCACGCCCGAATCGCACGCCACGATCGAGGGCGACGGCCTGCTGCTCATCGACTCGGGCGGCCAGTACCGGGGCGGCACCACCGACATCACGCGCGTGGTGGCGGTGGGCACGCCCAGCGCGGACCAGAAGGTCGACTTCACGCTGGTGCTCAAGGGCATGATCGCGCTGTCGCGCGCCTCGTTCCCGCGCGGCACGCCGTCGCCGATGCTGGACGCCATTGCACGCGCGCCCATCTGGGAAGGCGGCGCGGAATACGGCCATGGCACCGGTCACGGCGTGGGCTATTTCCTGAACGTGCACGAAGGCCCGCAGGTCATTTCCTACCGCGCGATGCCGGGCCCGCACACGGCCATGGAGCCGGGCATGATCACGTCCAACGAGCCGGGCATTTACCGTCCGGGCCGCTGGGGCGTGCGCATCGAGAACCTGGTCGCCAACCGCAGCTGGCTGACCTCGGAGCTGGGCGAATTCCTTTGCTTTGAAACGTTGACGATGTGCCCGATCGATACGCGCTGCATCGAACCTTCGCTGATGCGCGAGGACGAGATCGACTGGCTGAACGACTATCACAAGACGGTGTTCGAGCGCCTGTCGCCGCTGGTCGAGGGCGAGGCGCTGGCGTGGCTGACGCTGCGTTGCGCGGCCATCTGACGTTGCATTGATGCCGGCGGCGCCGGCGCAAAGCAAAAGGCCACGACGCAAGACGCCGTGGCCTTTTTTTCATGGCGCGCCGCTGCGGCTATCGCGCCGATCCGCCTTGATTGCGGTAGAGCATGCGCGTGGCCACCAGACAACCCAGCGACAGCAATGCGCCGTAGGCCAGCAGCGTCAGGGCAGCGGCCGCCGGTGATTGGGCGGCCCATGCCAGCTGCTCCCAGGTCATGGACTTGAGGATGATGAGGCCGGCGCCCAGACCCAGCACCTGCGCGAACCAGAACGCAAGACTGCCCAGCGCCACGGCCCGGCTGCTGCCGGCGTATTCGAAGGAGCGGGGCAGCACCTTCAGGCACACGATCGTGAGCAGCGCCAGCAGCACGACGGGCAACACCCAATAGCCCAGCGCGTATTCGGCCCATCCTGCTTCCAGCGTGTGCATCTGCAGAAAGCCGCCGAGCATGATGGAGAAGCTGGTCTGCCAGATCAGGACGGTCAGGCCGCAGATCAACGCCACATGCCGCCGGGTCAGCGTGATGCCGGCGCCGGGGCCGGTGGGGCCCGCCGTCCACGCGGCAATGCGCAGCGCCACCCAGATGCCGATGACCTCCAGCACGATGGTGACGGCGCGGATCATCAGGTTGATGGCGATGGACCGGCCCACGATGCCCAGGCCGAATGCTTCCTCGAGCCAGGAGCCGCTCTTGAGCGCGCCGATCATGAGCACGTTCTGCGCCATGCCCACGCCGCTGGACAGGCACAGCGTGTAGAGCGCCTGCAGGGCCAGGAACGTCGCCAGCATCCTGCCGGGCTGATTCACGGTCGCGGCATCGTGCCGGGCGAGCCACTGGCGCGTCGCGCACCAGGCTGCCAGGCCGACGATCAGCAGGGTCGACACCAGGTTGGCCAGCAGCGGGGCCAGCACCGGCGGCTGCATGTAGCTTGCTCGGATCTGGTCCCCATAGGGCAGCGGCGTCATCAACGTGTAGGCCTGCGCCAGCACGGTATAAGCCAGCCGCAGCAAAACGGCGGCGACAGCGATGCGCCAGGCAAGGGAATAGGCAGGACGGGTGGAGTCGGTCATCAGCGCGAGGGCGAAGAACGGAGGGCGCAGCCGGGGAAGGCAGCGGGCGAAAAATAGGGTGCGACCATAGCATGACCGCATGGCGCGCCTCGCAGCGTTGCCTTGCCGAGTGCAGCCAATTGTTACCCGCACTGCGCTAGGGGAAAACCCAAACAAGTTGCGTCGCCCGGCTATAATCCAAATTTCCCGCACGCGCCCGCTCGTCCCGGGTGCTCATTACGATGACCAAATACGTATTTGTCACCGGCGGTGTGGTGTCTTCCCTGGGCAAGGGCATCGCCGCTGCGTCGCTTGCTGCCATCCTTGAGTCGCGTGGTTTGCAAGTCACCATGCTGAAGCTCGACCCCTACATCAACGTCGATCCGGGCACGATGAGCCCCTTCCAGCACGGTGAAGTGTTCGTCACTGAAGACGGCGCCGAAACCGACCTGGACCTGGGCCACTACGAGCGCTTCATTTCCGCTCGCATGCACAAGGTGAACAACTTCACCACCGGGCAGATCTACGAATCCGTGCTGCGCAAGGAGCGCCGTGGCGACTACCTGGGCAAGACCGTCCAGGTGATTCCCCACATCACGAACGAAATCCAGGACTTCATCGCGCGTGGCGCCGAAGCCGGCTGGAATGGCAACACCGACGTTGCCATCGTCGAAATCGGCGGCACGGTCGGCGACATCGAGTCGCTGCCGTTCCTCGAGGCCGCCCGCCAGATGAGCCTGCGCATGGGCCGCAACAACGCGGCCTTCGTGCATCTGACGCTGGTCCCCTTCATCGCCTCCGCCGGCGAACTGAAGACCAAGCCCACCCAGCACTCGGTGCAGAAGCTGCGCGAAATCGGCATCTACCCGAACGCGCTGCTGTGCCGCGCCGACCGCCGCATTCCGGACGACGAGCGCGCCAAGATCTCGATGTTCTCCAATGTGCCCCTGGACGCGGTCATCTCCGTCTGGGACGCCGACTCCATCTACAAGATCCCCGCCATGCTGCACAAGCAAGGCGTGGACAACATCGTCTGCGAAGCACTGGGCCTGACCCCGCCGCCGGCCGACCTGTCCATGTGGGACAACCTGGTCGAGGCGCTGGAACACCCCGAGCACCAGCTCACCATCGGCATGGTCGGCAAGTACGTCGACCTGACCGAGTCGTACAAGTCGCTGACCGAAGCCCTGGTGCACGCCGGCATCCACACGCGCTCGAAGATCAACATCGAGTACATCGACTCGGAAGACATCGAAACCCGCGGCACCGACCAGTTGAAGCACCTGGATGCCATCCTGGTTCCGGGCGGCTTCGGCAAGCGGGGCACCGAGGGCAAGATCGCCGCCATCCGCTACGCCCGCGAAAACGGCGTGCCGTATCTGGGCATCTGCCTGGGCATGCAGCTGGCGGTCATCGAATTCGCCCGTCACGTCGCCGGTCTGGGCGGCGCCAACAGCACGGAATTCGATCCGTCCGCGCCGCACCCGGTGGTTGCACTCATCACTGAATGGATGGACCGCGAAGGCAAGGTCGAAAAGCGCGACAATTCGTCCGACCTGGGCGGCACGATGCGCAAGGGCGCGCAACGCGTGCCGATCAAGGCCGGCACCCGCGCGCAGGCGATCTATGGCGACGAAGTGAACGAACGTCACCGTCATCGCTACGAGGTCAACAACGTCTACGTGCCGCGCCTGGAAGAATCCGGCATGGTGATCAGCGCCCGCACGCCGACCGAGAACCTGCCCGAAATGATGGAACTGCCCAACCACCCGTGGTTCGTCGGCGTCCAGTTCCACCCGGAGTTCACGTCCACCCCGCGCGACGGCCATCCGCTGTTCTCCAGCTACATCCGCGCCGCCATCGAGCAGAAGGCTCGCCGCGGCCAGGAGGCCTGATGCGGGTCCGCGGTCCTGAGTTCCGTAAGCGGATCCTCGGGGCCGCGGGCCGATTCCCCAGCGCCGCCCTATACGGCGGCGCTTCTTTCGGATACAACCGATTAGCATCGGATATGCGTCGCCCGTGCGCCTTGCGCGACACTGGCGGCGGCGCCGTATCCGGCGTCAGCCCCCATCCAACGCAACTGCTCTGAAGGAACCCCATGAGTGCTTATCTCATCGCCGACGTCAAAGTGACCAAGCCCGCGCAGTACGAGGACTACAAGCGTCTGTCCACGCTCGCCATGCGCGCGTACGATGCCAAGATCCTGGTGCGCGGCGGCGAATCCAAGCACCTTGAGGGGCGTGAACCCGGTCGCACCGTCGTCATGGAATTTCCGTCCATGGCCGCGGCGCAGGCGTTCTACGATTCCTGGCAGTACCGCCGTGCCCGCAATGCCCGCGAAGGCGCGGCCGTCATGAATATGTTTATCGTTCAGGGAATGTAAAGTCATGAGTGCAATCGTCGACATCATCGGCCGCGAGATTCTGGATTCGCGCGGCAACCCCACCGTGGAATGCGATGTGCTGCTGGAATCCGGCGCCATGGGCCGTGCGGCCGTGCCGTCGGGCGCATCCACCGGCGCCCGCGAAGCCATCGAACTTCGCGACGGCGACAAGGGCCGTTATCTGGGCAAGGGCGTGCTGCGCGCCGTTGAAAACCTCAATACCGAAATCTCCGAAGCCCTGATGGGCCTGGACGCCCAGGAACAGACGTTCGTCGATCGCACCCTGATCGAACTGGACGGCACCGAGTCCAAGGAGCGCCTGGGCGCCAACGCCATCCTGGCAGCCAGCATGGCCGTGGCCCGCGCCGCCGCCGATGAATCGGGCCTGTCCCTGTACCGCTATTTCGGCGGCAGCGGCCCCATGAGCATGCCCGTCCCGATGATGAACGTCATCAACGGCGGCGCGCACGCCAACAACACGCTGGACCTGCAAGAACTGATGATCCTGCCGGTGGGCGCCGGCAGCTTCCGCGAAGCCCTGCGTTGGGGCGCCGAAGTCTTTCACATGCTCAAGAAGCTGATCCACGGCCAGGGCATGTCCACCGCCGTGGGCGACGAGGGCGGTTTCGCGCCCAATGTGCCCAGCCACGAAGCCGCCATCCAGCTCATCCTGAAGGCCATCACCGAAGCCGGCTACGAGCCGGGCACGCAGATCGCCCTGGGTCTGGACTGCGCCAGCTCCGAGTTCTACCGCGACGGCAAGTACACCCTGGCCGGCGAAGGCGGCATCTCGCTGTCCTCGCAAGAGTTCACGAACCTCCTCGCCACGTGGTGCGACAAGTACCCGATCATCTCCATCGAAGACGGCATGGCCGAAAACGACTGGGAAGGCTGGAAGCTCCTGACCGACCAGCTCGGCAAGAAGGTTCAGCTGGTGGGCGACGACCTGTTCGTCACCAACACCAAGATCCTGCGTGAAGGCATCCAGAAAGGCGTCGCCAACTCGATCCTCATCAAGATCAACCAGATCGGCACCCTGACCGAAACGTTTGCCGCCATCGAAATGGCCAAGCGCGCCGGCTACACCGCCGTCGTGTCGCACCGTTCGGGCGAAACCGAAGACTCGACCATCGCCGACATCGCCGTGGCGACCAACGCGATGCAGATCAAGACCGGCTCGCTGTCGCGTTCGGATCGCATGGCCAAGTACAACCAGCTGCTGCGCATCGAAGAAGAACTGGCTGAAGTTGCGTCGTACCCCGGCCTGGAAGCTTTCTACAACCTGCGTTGATAAGAAGCGCGGCCCCGGCATCTTGCCCGGGCCGCATCCACGCCACGACAGTTGAGGTTCCCGCGTATGCGCCTGTTGTTCCTGGTGCTGTTCGTGCTGCTAGGCCTGATCCAATACCCGCTTTGGTTGGGTAAGGGCGGCTGGTTCAAGGTCTGGGATCTGCAACGTCAGGTGGCCGAGCAGCGCGAGACCAATGAAGGCCTGCGCGCGCGCAACGCCGCCCTTGAGGCCGAAGTGCGGGATCTGGAAGGCGGATCCGGCGCCATCGAAGAGCGGGCGCGTGGCGAACTGGGCATGATGCGGGACGGCGAAGTGTTCGTGCACATCCTGCCCCAGAAT
>DMTA01000584.1 GCA_003454835.1 Achromobacter sp.
GGACCGTGCCCGCGGGCACGTCCAGGTCCACGCCGTCCAGCACAGTATGGCCGTTGAACGCATGCCGCAGGCCGCGCACGGCGATGGCCGTGCCGCCGGCGTTGGAGGCGGGCGCGTTCAAAACCGATGCCGCATGCCGAGGTTCAGGCCGAACTGGTTCTTGCCCGGCTCGACGTTCGCGCCGTACTTGCCGCCGACCACGCTCAAGGACGACTTGTCGTCATTGATGGCGTAGGCCGCCATGGCATACAGCGTGGTGCGCTTGGACAGGTCGTACTCGTTGCCGAGCACGATCATCGTCGACTTCTGGCCGGTGCCTGCGGCCTGCACGGCGGGGCAGGCGGCGTTGTTCATGTCGTCGCACACCGAGTCGTTCAGGTGGTAGACGGCGGCCGACAGGCGCACGTTGCCTTGCGGCTTGTAGGTCGCGCCCAGCCACGTCATGTTGTTCTTGTAGCTGCGCTGCGTCAGCTTCTGGTCCAGCCAGCGGTAGCCGGCGTAGACCTTGACGTCCTCGAAGTCGTACGACAGGCCCGCCACCACGCGGTCTTCGCGGTTGCCGCTGTTGGCGCCCGTTTTGGGCTTGTCGGCGTTTTTGGAGTGATACAGCAGCGCGGCGTCCAGACCGCCCGACTTGTAGCGCAGGCCACCGCCCACCATGCGTCCGAGCTTGCTGTCGTCAAACGATTGTTCGTTGTTCCACCCGAAGCTGTAGTAGCCGCCGACGGACACCGGGCCGAGCTTGCCGGCGTACATGACGGCGTTGTCGGTGCGGTCCGAGAACGCGGCGTCGGGCCGCTTGATCGAGAAGTTGGCGTTGTCGAACGGGTTGTACTTGCTCATCCATTCGATCATCAGCGTGTTGTGGCGGCCCAGCGTAAGCCGGCCCCACGTGTTGCTGGAAAAGCCGACGTAGGCCTGGCGCCCGAACAGGCGTCCGCCTTGCAGCGTGGTGCCGTTGCTGGAGTCAAAGCCGTTTTCAAGCACGAAGATGGCGGAGAGGCCGTCGCCCAGGTCCTCGGATCCCTTCAGGCCCCAGCGCGACCCGTTCAGGTTGCCGGCGCTCATGCCGGTCTTGCTGTTGCCGCCCGGACCGTTGCTGAGGTATTGCAGGCCGGTGTCGATCAAGCCGTAGAGCTGAACCGAGGTGGCGGTGGCGGCGAGCGCGGCGGGCGCTGCCAGGGAGAAAGCGGACAGGCAGGCGCCAGCCGCCGCAATGCGGAGTGTCGATTTCAAAATGAGAGTCCTCTTTGGGATTCAATCGGAGCCGACACTCTAGGGGCGGGTTGCTACACGTCGATGACACTGCTCCAACCCGTTTGCCACTGCCATGCGGGTGAGTCGCGGCGAATGGCCTTCGATGATCCCGCCGCACGCTATCCGCCCGTCTTGCCGTCCTTCCGATGCGATCGGAACAGAAGGTGGGTCGTCGCCAGATGAAAGCGCACGGCGATCTCGGCGCATTCGGGATCGCGCGCGCGGATGGCGGCGATGATCTGGCGATGGTGTTCCACGCTGCGCAGCATGTCGTCTCGGCCGTAGAAGTAGAACGAGCCGATGATGATCGGCATGTCCAGCAGGTTCTCGACCAGGGACCGCACCCGCGCCGACTGTGCGGCGTTGAGCAGGGCGTGGTGGAACAGGTTGTTGTAGTGCTGGACTTGGGCAACGTGGTCGTGCGCGCCGGAGTTGACGGCGTCGAGCATGCACTGGTTGATGCGGTCCAGTTCGTCGATTTGCTCAGGCGTGGCGCGCTCGGCGGCGGCCTTGGCCGAATAGGGTTCGAGCAGCATGCGCAGCTCGAAGGCCTCGTCGATGTCGCGGTCTTGCCAGCCCAGCACGACCGCGCCGCGCCGGCCTTCACGGGTAACCAGGCCGTCCGCGATCAGGCGTTCGATCGCGTTGCGCACGGGCGTGCGGCTGACGGACAGCTGCGTGGCGATGTGTTCCTCGCGCAGCGGTTCGCCGGGCAGGAACGATCCGGCCATCAGGCGGCGGCGCAACTCTCCGTATACGTAATCACTGGCGCTCGACATGACGCGGCTTGACCTTCTCGGAATTCGAAGCTGGGACTATAACAACGGCGCGCGGAGCCATGGGCCGCCGAGGCTTCGGCCGCCGCGCTCGCGGGGGCTACCCGTTCCCCCCGTGCTGCGCCAGGCGCGCCAGAAAGCGCGGCCAGACTTCCGGATTGAGCAGGCGCGCCGGCTTGCGTCCGGCAAGCATGTCCGTGATCTGCGTGGCCGAGCCCTGCGCCACCTTGCGGCGGCCTTCGTGCGTGACGCCGCCCGTATGAAAGGCGGCGGCCACGTCCGGACGCTGCAACAGACCGCTGCGCGGAGGCGGCGGTTCCACCTGCCACACGTCCAGGCCAGCCCCTGCAATATGTCCGGACTCCAGCGCCGCGAGCAGGGCGTCTTCATCATGGATGCCGCCGCGCGCGGTGGAGACGAACAGCGCGCCGCGCTTCATCCGGCGCAAGGCGGCGGCGTCGACCATCCCGCGCGTGACGGCGTTCAGCGGGCAGTGCAGGCTGACGATATCCGCCTGTTCCAGCAGCGCATCGAACGAAACCGGCGCCGCGCCGCGCTCGGCGATCTGGGCGTCCGTCAGCAGCGGATCGTACGCAATGACCTTCAAGCCGAAGCCCGTTGCAATCCGCGCGACCCGGCGTCCGATCTCGCCGATGCCCACGATGCCGATGACGCGGCCTTCGA
>DMTA01000394.1:0-2955 GCA_003454835.1 Achromobacter sp.
CACCACCGCGCTGATCCCAGGACGCCCCGCCCCCACGCTGGTTTCGGCGGACACGGTCGCGGCCATGAAGCCCGGCTCGGTGCTGGTGGATCTTGCCGTCGAACGCGGCGGCAACTGCCCGCTGTCGGAAAAGGGGCAAATCGTCGAAAAGCACGGCGTGACGATCATCGGGCTGACCAACCTGCCTGGCCTTGTCGCCACCGACGCCTCGGCGCTCTACGCACGCAACATCCTGGATTTCCTGAAGCTCATCATCAATGCGGACGGCGCGCTGGCGATCCAGCGCGACGATGAAATCGTGGCAGCCTGCCTGGTGTGCGAAGGCGGCAATGTGACGCGGAGGACGTGACCATGGAAGCGATCAATCCCACCCTGATGAATCTGATCATCTTCGTGCTGGCCATCTATGTCGGCTACCACGTGGTCTGGAACGTCACGCCCGCGCTGCACACGCCGCTCATGGCGGTCACCAATGCCATTTCCGCCATCATCATCGTCGGCGCGATGCTGGCCGCCGCGCTGACCGAAGGCGGGCTGGCGCGCGGCATGGGCGTCTTTGCCGTGGCGCTGGCCGCCGTCAACGTATTTGGCGGCTTTCTCGTGACGCGGCGCATGCTTGAAATGTTCAAGAAGAAGGACCGCAAGCCGGGCAAGGAGGAAGCGAAATGATCTCGCTGAATCTCGTCACCCTGCTTTACCTGATCGCCTCGGTGTGCTTCATCCAGGCGCTCAAGGGTCTGTCGCATCCCACCACCTCGCGCCTGGGCAACGCCTTCGGCATGGCCGGCATGGCGATCGCCGTGGTGACCACCGCGGCGCTCATCATCGGGCTGGCGCGCAGCGGCACGGCCACGATCGGGCTGGGATGGGTCGTGCTGGGGCTGCTGGTCGGCGGTTCCATCGGCACGCTGATGGCCAAGCGCGTCGAGATGACCAAGATGCCGGAGCTGGTCGCCTTCATGCACAGCATGATCGGTCTGGCGGCGGTCGCGATCGCCGTGGCCGTCGTGGCCGAGCCGCACGCCTTCGGCATTGCGCCGCCCGGCATGGCCATCCCGACCGGCAACCGCTTCGAGCTCTTCATCGGCACGTTCGTGGGCGCCATCACGTTCTCGGGTTCGGTCATCGCCTTCGGCAAGCTGTCCGGCAAATACAAATTCCGGCTGTTCCAGGGCGCGCCGGTGGTGTTCCCGGGCCAGCACATGCTGAATCTGGCGCTGGCGCTGGCGATGCTGGGCTGCGGCGTCTGGTTCATGCTCACGCAGGAATGGACGCCGTTCATCATCATGACGCTCATCGCCTTCGTGCTCGGCGTGCTGATCATCATCCCGATCGGCGGCGCGGACATGCCGGTGGTGGTGTCGATGCTGAACAGCTATTCCGGCTGGGCGGCGGCGGGCATCGGCTTCTCGCTGAACAACCCCATGCTGATCATTGCCGGATCGCTGGTGGGCTCATCGGGCGCCATCCTTTCCTACATCATGTGCAAGGCGATGAACCGGTCGTTCTTCAACGTGATCCTGGGCGGCTTTGGCGGGCAATCGGGCGGCGGTGCGGCGGCGGGCGACGCGCAGCAGCGCAGCGTCAAGTCAGGTAGCCCGGACGACGCGGCGTTCCTGATGACCAACGCCGAAAGCGTGACCATCGTGCCGGGCTACGGCCTGGCTGTCGCGCGGGCCCAGCATGCCCTGAAGGAACTGGCCGAAAAACTGACCGCGCGCGGCGTGACCGTGAAGTACGCAATCCACCCGGTTGCCGGCCGCATGCCCGGCCACATGAACGTGCTGCTGGCCGAGGCCGAAGTGCCTTACGACCAGGTCTTCGAGATGGAAGACATCAACAGCGAGTTCGGCCAGACCGACGTCGTGCTGGTGCTGGGCGCGAACGACGTGGTCAATCCCGCCGCCAAAAATGATCCCAAGTCGCCCATCGCCGGCATGCCGATCCTCGAGGCCTACAAGGCGCGCACGGTCATCGTGAACAAGCGTTCGATGGCGTCGGGCTATGCCGGGCTGGACAACGAACTGTTCTACATGGACCGCACGATGATGGTCTTCGGCGACGCCAAGAAGGTGCTCGAAGACATGGTCAAGGCCGTGGAGTGACCGCAACGCCAGGCGCTGCGCGGGCTGTCAGCCCTGCGCAGCGCGGCGCAACTGCTCGTCGACCACCTCGACCCAATGGCGCACCGGCGTGTCGGTGCCGCTTTGCAGATGGCCGATGCACCCGATGTTGGCCGACAGGATCACATCGGGACTGCCCACGGCAATGGCGCCCAGCTTGCGGTCGCGCAGCTCCAGCGCAATGTCCGGATTCAATACCGAGTACGCGCCCGCAGACCCGCAGCACAAATGCTTGTCCGCAAACGGCTGCAGTTCGAAGCCCAGGTCGACCAGCAATTGCTCAGAGAGGGGTCGCAGCCCCTGCCAATGCTGCAACGTGCACGGCGGGTGAAACGATGCCCGCGTGCCAGACGGCAGGCGCGACCGCAGCAACTCGGCGTGCGGCGCGACGATCTCCGCCACGTCCTTCACCAGCGCCACGATGTCCGCGGCCTTCTGCGCATACGCCGGGTCGTGGCGCAGATGATGCGCGTATTCCTTGACCATGGCGCCGCAGCCCGACGCATTCATGACGATGGCCTCGATCTTGCGGTCCTGCACAAGCGGCCACCACGCGTCGACGTTGGCACGCATCTGCGCCACGGCTTCGTCCTGCGCGTCCAGGTGGAAACTGACCGCGCCGCAGCAACCCGCGCCCGGCGCGATGCGCGCACCAATGCCGACGGCATCCAGCACGCGGATGGTGGCGGCATCGATGGTGGGCATCATGGCCGGCTGCACGCAACCGGCCAGCATCAACACCTGACGATCGTGGCGCGCCACCTGCGGCAGCGGTCCGGCGTCCCGGCGCTCCGGCACCTTGCGTCTGAGCGCCTGGGGCAGGATGCCGCGC
>DMTA01000394.1:3043-3639 GCA_003454835.1 Achromobacter sp.
GCCTGGGGCAGGATGCCGCGCAGGCTCTGGCCCAGGCGCATGGCCGGCGCAAACATCGGCGACAGCATCGCCTTGCGGAGCAAGGTGCGTTTGGTCCTGTCGCCCCACGACCGCTCCACGCGCTCGTCCACGATCTTGCGGCCGATGTCGACGAGGTGACCGTACTCGACGCCGGACGGGCAGGTGGTCTCGCAATTGCGGCAGGTCAGGCAGCGGTCCAGATGCTGTTGCGTGGATTGCGTGGGCTCCTTGCCCTCCAGCACCTGCTTGATGAGATAGATGCGTCCGCGCGGGCTGTCGAGTTCGTCGCCCAGGACCTGATACGTGGGACAGGTCGCCGTGCAGAATCCGCAATGCACGCAGCGGCGCAGGATCGCGTCCGCCTCGTTGCCCAGATCGGTGCCGCTTGCCCAGGAAGCCAGATTGGTTTGCATGATGCCCTATAGCTCCAGGACCAGGCGGCCGGGGTTGAAGAGGCCGGCGGGATCGAGTTCCTGCTTCAGCCTGCGGGTGATCGCGCCGACACCCGGCGCGAGCGGATGGAACACCCCATCGGCGGGCGGCGGGGTATCGGCGGGCCGGAACAGCGTCGCGTT
>DMTA01000398.1 GCA_003454835.1 Achromobacter sp.
CCTGGATGGTGACGTCCAGCGCCGTGGTGGGTTCGTCGGCAATGATGAGATCCGGGCGGTGCAGCATGGCAATGGCAATGGCCACGCGCTGGCGCATGCCGCCGGACAGTTGATGCGGGTAGGCCAGCAGGCGTTCCTCGGGACTGGGAATGCCCATCATGCCCAGCGTGTCGCGCGCCAGGATGCGGGCCTCGGCCTTGCTCATCTTTTTATGGGCGCGAACGGTCTCGATCATCTGCACGTCCACCCGCAGCACGGGGTTCAGCGTCATCATCGGATCCTGGAAGATCATCGCGATGCGGTTGCCCTGCAGCTTGCGCAGTTCACGCGCGGGCAGCTTGGTCAGGTCGCGGCCCTGAAACAGGACCTCGCCGCCGGCGATGCGGCCCGGCGCGTCGACCAGACCCATGATGGAGAAGCCCGTGACGGACTTGCCCGAGCCGGATTCACCGACCAGGCCCAGAATCTTGCCGCGTTCCAGCTTAAAGGAGACGCCATCCACGGCGGGCAGCACGCCCGCGCGGGTATGGAATTGCGTGCGCAGGTTGCGCACTTCAAGCGTGGCCGGCGCGCCAGCCGAGGCGGAGCGGTCGGTCATTTGTGAGTCCTCGGGTTCAGCACGTCGCGCAGGCGGTCGCCCACCAGATTGATCGCCACGATGGTGATGAGCAGCGCGATGCCGGGGTAAAAGCTGATCCAGTATTCGCCGGACAGCATGTATTGGAAGCCGTTGGAAATCAGCAAGCCCAGCGACGGTTCGGTCACCGGCACGCCCAGGCCCAGAAAGCTCAGCGTCGCTTCCAGCGTGATGGCGCGCGCGATCTGCAGGGTGCCGATGACGATCAGCGGCGGCAGGCAGTTGGGCAGGATGTGCTTCAACATGATCCGCCAGTTGGGAATGTCCAGGCAGCGGGCGGCTTCGACGTATTCGCGGCGTCGCTCGACCAGCGCCTGGCCGCGCGCGGTGCGGGCGTAATAGGCCCATTCCAGGATCACCAGCGTCAGCACCACGTTGCCGACACCCTTGCCCAGGTAGGCCAGGATCATCATGGCCACCAGGATCGACGGGAACGACAGGATCAGGTCGACGAGACGCATGATGAAGGCGTCGACCTTGCCGCCGGCGTAGGCGGCCAGCAGGCCCAGCAGCGTGCCGATGACGCCGGCGATCAGCGCCGAGCCCACGCCGACCATCAGGCTGATGCGCAGGCCGTAGAGGATGCCGGACAGCAGATCGCGGCCCTGGCCGTCGGTGCCCAGCCAGTAGTGAAAGGTCTCCAGGCCGTTCATGGTGCCGGGCGGCAGGCGCGAGTCCAGCACGTCGATCTGCAGCAGGTCATACGGGTTCTGCGGCGAGATCCACGGCGCCAGCACGGCGGCCAGGATCAGCAGCGTGGCCACCACCAGGCCCAGCACGGCCGTCTTGGACGACAGGAACTCGGTCAGGTTGCGGCGCCACGGCGACTCGCGGCGCAGGGCGGGCGCCTGCGCGGTATTGGATACGGAACTCATGCCGTGGCCTCCAGCCGCACCCGGGGGTCCAGCACTTTGTACAGAATGTCGACGATCAGGTTCAGCGTCACGAACAGGCACACCACCACGATCAGGTAGGCCACGATCACGGGGCGGTCCAGCGCGTTCAGGCTATCCAGGATCAGCTTGCCGGCGCCGGGCCACGCAAAGATGCTTTCGGTGATGACGGCAAATGCGATGGTCGAACCCAGCTCAAGGCCAAGCACCGTCACCAGCGGGATCATGGTGTTGCGCAGCACGTGCACACAGACCACGCGGAAGGGCGACAGGCCCTTGGCGCGCGCGAACTTCACGAAGTCCAGCGGCATCACGTCGCGCACGCCGGCGCGGGTCAGGCGGATGACCAGCGAGATCTTGAAGAGCGACAGGTTGAACGCCGGCAGGATCAGATGGCGCCAGCCGTCGGCCGTCAGCCACGACCACTGGAAGCCCAGGAACTCCACCGTCTGGCCGCGGCCGCTGGCCGGCAGCCAGCCAAGCGACACGCTGAACGCCATGATGAGCATCAGCGCCACCCAGAAGGTCGGCAGCGAGAAGCCGACGATGCTGCCCGCCATGATCATCTTGGACGCGCGGCTGTCGGGGTACAGGCCCGCAAACAGGCCCAGGGGCAGGCCGACGATGACGGCAAACGACAGGGCGGTGATCGCCAGTTCAAGCGTGGCCGGCAGGCGCTGGATGACCAGTTCGATCGCCGGGATGTTGTAGACGAAGCTATTGCCCAGGTTGCCGTGCAGCGCGCCGTTCAGGAAGGCCAGGTACTGCTGCCACAGGGGCTTGTCCAGGCCGAGTTCGGCGATGATGCGCGCGCGGTCCACCTGGTCCACGTCCTGGCCGATCAGGATGTCGACGGGGTTGCCGATGGCGTGCAGCCCCACGAAGACGATCAGCGTCATCAGGAACACGACCACGGCGGCCTGCGCCACGCGGCGTAGCAGCCATGCGGTCATTGCGCGGTCTCCGCCTGCGTGGCCGTCGCCGGCGCCGGGGCTGGCGTCCATTCGTCGCCAAACACTTCGGGCTCTGCAAATGCTTCCATGTTGGCGTAGTGCGTGGCGACGTCTTCGCGGTAGAAGAGGCCGGCGATGCCTTGCGCCAGGCGTTTGGCGCCTTCACTGATGGCGGGGATATCGCCCGAGATCGTGCCCTGCGTCAGGGCGGCGGGGTACGAGAAGCAGTGCACGCGATCCAATCCGGGGCAGGCGCCGGGCGTCTTTTCCTGCAATTCGAAGACGGCGCCCAAGTCGGGCGAGTCATGCAGTTCCTGATCTTCCTCGCCGGCGGGCGGCGTGTAGCGGTCGCCCCAGGCGCGCACGTGAGGGGCCAGCGGCGCGAATTCCGGGCGCACGGTCCAGTCGATACGAAAGCCCGTGGAGAAGATCAGGAAGTCCAGCACAAACACGCCCTTGGGCGTCGTGACGTGGATCTCGTCATCGATCAGCGCCAGGTCCAGCACGCCACAGCCCAGGTTGAAGAAGGCATTCGGGTGGCGCGACACGCGCAGTGTGCTGCCGCGCGGGGGCGGCACTTGCGCGGCGTTGATGTAGTGGCGGATCTTCCACTTCCATTCGTCGGGCAGCGTCAGGTGGCCGTGGGTCAGGCCAGGATTGCCCGCGCCCTTGCCCTTGTTGATGCGGGGGATGTCGTTGCGGCGGATCAGCAGGTCGACACTGGCCGCGCCGGCTTCCAGCGCGGTCGCCGCGCTGTCCATGGCGGATGCTCCCGCGCCCACGACGCCGACGCGCTTGCCGGCCAGCGTGTTGTAGTCCATCACGTCGGACGAATGCGCCCAGCGGTCGCGCGGCAGTTTCTTTGCAAAGTCAGGCACATAGGCGCCGCCCAGGCCGTCGCGGCCAGTGGCCAGCACGACGCGGCGGGCCAGGACGGTGCTGCGCCCGGCGGGCGACTGGATGTCCAGTTCCACCAGCTTGTCGGCGCGCGGCTGCACGGACAGGATGCGGTGTTCGTTGCGCACGTCCAGGTTCAGCACGCGGCGGTACCAGCGCAGGTAGTCCATCCATTGCAGGCGCGGGATCTTGTCCAGCGCTTCCCACGCGTCCAGGCCGAATTGCGCTTCGAACCAGGCGCGGAAGGTCAGCGCGGGCAGGCCCAGCGCGGGACCGGTCAATTGCTTGGGCGAGCGCAGCGTCTCCATGCGGGCCGTCGTGGCCCACGGGCCTTCGAAGCCTTCGGGGGCCTGATCGAAAATCGGCGCATCGATGCCCAGATGCTTGAGCGACGCGGCTGCCGCAAGACCGCCCATGCCGCCGCCGATGATGGCCACGTCCAGCACCTGCTGACCATCGACCAGCCGGGGCGTCACCCAGTTCTTGGCGGGAAGTTCCAGCCAGGACAGGTCTTGCCGAAGGCGCGCCTCCAGGGCGGGCAGGCCTTGCGGCGGGGTGGCGATGGGCAGATTCATGATGCGGGTGTTTCCATAACAGGGGCGTCATCGCCATAGATCGACTGCAATAGCGCCGAATGCTCGCAGGCGTCATGCAGCACAAAGCCGGGCAGCAGGTCTGCGGCGGCTTCGGCCAGCGCGTCAGCCATGGCCTGGCAGGCCGGCGTCAGCGTTTGCGACTGCGGGGTGATGACCCCAAAAAAGAAGGGGATGTCCAGGTCGATGGGCCGGATCGCCACGCCCGCCACCGGCGAGCCGTAGGCGGTCACGGGTTCCAGCACCGACACGCCAAGCCCGGCGCGGACTGCGGCCAGGGCATTGACGGACGAATTGGTTTCGATGGTGCCCAGCGCCTGCACGTTGTGCGCCAGCGCGGCGTCCAGACGGCGGCGCAGGCGGTAGGGATTGGCCATGGTGATGAGGCGGCGCCCGGCCAGGGCCGACACCGGCACCACGGCGTGCTGCGCGACGGGATCGTCTTCGGGTAGGGCGGCTACGCAGGGGGCCTGGGCAATCCAATGCACGGTCAGACCGCGGTGCTCCAGCGGCAGGCTGGTCACGCCCAGTTGCGCGGCGCCCGACAGCACAGCATGCACCACGCGCTCAGGCGAGGCGCTGCGCAACTGCACGCGTGCGGCGCCGAGGCGGTCTTCGATGCGTTTGAGGGCGGCCGGCGCCAGACCGGCGGCGAGGGCCGACGTGGCCGTCACCAGAAGTGGCTGCGCCTGGCCGCGCGCGATTTCATCGGCCCGGCTGCGGATCTGCTGCAGGCTGGTCAGCGCGCGCTCGACGTCGTCATAAAGCAGAAACCCCTGTTCGGTCGGCGTCACGCGGGGACCGCTGCGCGCGAACAGGGGATAGCCGATTTCGGCCTCCAGTTCCTGCAGCAACCGGCTGATCGCCGGCTGCGAGCGTCCCAGCAGCCGTCCGGCCGCGGTGACGCTGCCGGTGGACATGACGGCCGCGAAGGCCTCGAGTTGACGGAGTTCCATTGGTCTTGATTTATGCCAAGGACGAATTCTGGCCGCTCGAGTATGCACCCTACAAATACTAAAAAGGCATAAGTAAATTCCCTAAATGCGAATGGCCGCGCATTTTTTATTACCGCGAGTTATTTCAAGGGCTTAGGGTAAATCCGGGGGGCGAGCCGCTCAGGCGTGCAAGGAGAGGCGTTCAGGCTCTAGGACGATCCAGCGGCAGCGCGATGGCGGATTCCAGGGAAGGAATCGCGTGGGGCAGGGTTGGGCGCTAGGGCGCGTTGCGTTCCGGCTGCGCATCCTGAATCGGCGCATTGGACGCCAGCAGTGCGCGCCCTTTTTCCGTCAGCACCAAAACGGCTTCGCCCTTCACGGTGCTTTCTTTCTTCGTCATGTCGATCAGGCCATTTGCGGTGGCGTCTTCCCATGCCGACAGCCTGGGGCAGTGCGTACGCCAGGCTTCCATGGTCTCGGCGTACGTACGGGGACGCGCCGCAATCCACAGCAGGAATTGCACGAGATTGCCCTGTTGCGACGCGCCGGTTTCCAGTTCTGCTTGCGGATGGTCAGGCATGGGGTTGCCTCCGTTCTGGGGCAGGGATGCGTCTTGACGATACTCCCGTGCGCGCCGCCGTTCCAGCGCTATCTGGGGCCCATTCCCTTACGCAATCGATTTGAGGGTTCCATCAGCGCATCTTTCATGTCGTCGCGTTCCAGCACGCACGGTTCGCGGTGCAGGTCGCGCATGAAGTCATCGTAAAGCTCGCCCGTGATTCCAGCCGGGCGCTTGAAGTCGCCGGATAGCTGATAGGCGCGCAGCAGGATGGAACGCAGCCGCTTGACCTCCCAGAGCAGGGCGATCACATCGGGATTCCAGGGCTGACGTTCGCGGATGAAACGCAGGTCGGCGTGGGAGAGGGGATTTTTGAACGGCATGGCGGAATACACTGTTTATATATCCAGTATAGTCCGCCGGGATGAAAGTCAGGCGTCGGTGTTTTCAGCAATGGCGCCCTGCGTATGGTTGCCCGGTAACGCAGCAATACCGAATGTGAGAATTGTTGAGCCTTTGGAGGGCCCTCGTCCGTACCATTCCGTGAAAGAAAAATGAAAGGGAGTGGGGCGATGCTGTGCGGCCAATGTGCGGCCATCACCGTGGATCAGGCCGGGGCGCCGGGGCATGAAAACCTGGTCAGCCTGGGCTATGTCCGGTCGTTGCCATTGGCGCAACGCGGCGTCACGCACGAGGCATTCACGTGCGGCGAATGCGGCGCCAATTGGGATTACCTGCGCGACCGGCGCAACCCGGCATCGGGTTGGGCGCGCTGTGATCGCACCATGCCCGCCCCGAAACGGTCCATCGATCCGCCGACCGTGGAAGCGGGCTGAAAAATGGCCTGCCGGTCAACCCGGCAGGCCGCGCCTGTCTCACTAGTCAGCTGTCGCGCGTTACACCACGCGCGTATGCACCTGGCCTTCGCGGAACCACGAATCCAGGTTTGCGCGCATCAGGTCCGCCATCGCGCGGCGCGTTTCGTGGGTGCCGCTGGCAATGTGCGGCAACATCACCACGTTGTCCATCGCGTTCAGTTCCGGGGGCGTGGCGGGTTCGTGTTCGAACACGTCCAGGCCGGCGCCGGCAATGCGTTGGTTCTGCAGCGCCGCCACCAGCGCGGCTTCGTCGACCACCGTGCCGCGCGCAATATTGATCAGCCAGCCGTCCGGACCCAGGGCCTCCAGCACCTGCGCGTTCACCATATGGCGCGTCGCGCCGCCGCCCGGCACGGCCAGCACCAGAAAGTCGCTTTGCGCGGCCAATTCGACGATGTCCGGGCAATAGCGGTAGCCCTCGGGCGCGTCGGGACGCGGCTTGCGGTTGGTGTACAGGATCTCCATGTCGAAGGCCTGCGCGCGGCGGGCGATCTGCAGGCCGATGTTGCCCAGGCCGACGATGCCGCAGCGCTTGCCGGTCATGCGCGAACCCAGGCCGAATCCTTCGGTGGGCCAGCGGCCGGCGCGCACGAAGCGGTCGGCTTCCGCGATGCGGCGCGAGACGGCCAT
>DMTA01000027.1 GCA_003454835.1 Achromobacter sp.
GTCCGACCCCGACGACGATTTTGAAACTCTGGCCACGTCGCCTTCGCCCGCACCCGCACCTTCCGCGGCCCGCCGCGATGCCCCCGCGCCCGCCCGCAAACGCCAATCGCGTGCGCCTCGCCTGACGGACATGGACTCGGCATCCTGGCCCGAACTGGCCGCGCGTCTTCCTGTGACGGGCCTGGCCTCGGAACTGGCGCGCCAGAGCGAGTGGGCCGGCGTGCAGGGCGATGCCATCATCCTGCGCGTGGCCGTCAAGACCCTGGCCGAAAGCGAAAGCCGCGTGCGCCTCCAGACCGTCCTGTGCGAACATTTCGGGCAGGGCATCCGGCTGGACGTGCAGGTTGGCGTCACCGGTGACGCCACGGCGTACGCCGTGGCCCAGGCCGAGAGCGCGGCGCGCCAGCTCGCGGCCGAAAACGCCGTCGCCGAGGATCCCTTCGTGCAAGCGCTGCTGGCGGACTTCGGCGGCCATGTCGTCGCGGGCTCCATCCGCCACGTTGATTCAGCGGCCGCTGCCTAACGCGGCGGCCAACCTCATTCCCCTCGTTCAAGGAAGCTCCCATCATGATGAAAGGACAACTCGCCGGCCTGATGCGCCAAGCGCAGCAGATGCAGGAAAACATGAAGAAGGCGCAGGACGCGCTGGCTGACATCCAGGTCGAAGGCGCCTCGGGCGGCGGCCTGGTGAAGGTCACCATGACCTGCCGCCACGACGTCAAGCGCGTCGAGATCGATCCGTCGCTGCTGGCCGACGACAAGGACATGCTGGAAGACCTGGTCGCCGCCGCGTTCAACGATGCGCTGCGCAAGGCCGAAGCCACCTCCCAGGAAAAGATGGCGTCGGTGACCGCCGGCATGCCGCTGCCCCCGGGCATGAAGCTGCCCTTCTGATTGCCGCTGCCGTAGGTTGCAATGGATCCCTTACTGCCCGAACCCGAGCCCCTCGTCTCGCTGATCGAAGCGCTGCGGCGTCTGCCCGGCGTGGGCGTGCGATCGGCCAGACGCATGGCATACCACCTGTTGCAGCATGATCCGCAGGGCGCGGATCTGCTGGGACGGGCGCTCGCCGGCGCGGTGCGGGATCTGAAGCACTGCGCGCGCTGCAACAGCTTTTCCGAAGACGAGGTCTGCGCCACCTGCTCCAATGCCAAGCGCGATCCCTCGCTGCTGTGCATCGTGGAAACGCCGGCCGACCAGAACATGATCGAGTCCAGTCACGGTTACCGTGGCCTGTACTACGTGCTCATGGGCCGGGTCGCGCCGCTCGAAGGCATCGGTCCGCGTGAACTGGATTTTGATCGCGTCATCAAGCGCGCGACCGACGGGGTGGTGCAGGAAGTCATCCTGGCCACCAATTTCACCGCCGAAGGCGAGACCACCGCGCATTTCCTGGGCGAGGCCCTGGGCGAGCGCGGCCTGCGGGTCACGCGTCTGGCGCGGGGCGTGCCCGCCGGCAGCGAGCTTGAATACGTGGACGCCGGCACCATCGCCTGGGCGCTGATGGAGCGCAAGACCACCTGACGCTCGCGGTACCAGAACGCCCGCCGGCAACGTATCGGCCGGGCAACCAATGTGAGGAAGACAATCCATGTCAGCGCTGACCGGACTGAAAGTCCTGGAACTCGGCACGCTTATCGCCGGCCCATTCGCCGCGCGCATCTTCGGCGAATTCGGCGCCGACGTCATCAAGGTGGAGACCCCGCACGGGCCGGACGGCACGGGCGGCGGCGATCCCATCCGCAGTTGGCGCCATCTGCACGAGGGCAATTCCCTGTGGTGGACGGTGCAGGCCCGCAACAAGCAATCCATCGCACTCAACCTGAAGGACCCGCGCGCCCAGGAGATCGCCCGCAAGCTGGCGCTGGACGCCGATGTGGTGGTCGAGAACTACCGGCCCGGCGTCCTGGAGAAGTGGGGACTCGGCTTTGAGCAGCTGCGGGCCATCAACCCCGCGCTCATCATGGTCCGCCTGTCGGGCTACGGACAGACGGGGCCGATGAAAGATCAGCCCGGTTTCGGCGCCATCGGTGAATCCATGGGCGGCCTGCGTTACGTATCCGGCCATCCCGACCGCCCGCCGCTGCGGGTCGGCATTTCCATCGGCGATTCCATTGCGGCATTGCACGGCGTGATCGGGGCGATGATGGCGCTGCGCCACCGTGACGCCACGGGTGGCCGCTGGAACGGCAAGTCGGGCGAAGGATGCCAGGCAGGGCAGGGCCAGATGGTTGACGTCGCGTTGTACGAAGCTGTGTTCAACATGATGGAAAGCCTGGTCCCCGAATACGACGTCGCCGGCGTGGTGCGTGAGCGCACGGGTGGCGCGCTGCCCGGCATCGTGCCCTCGAATACCTACACCACGCGCGACGGCCAGAACATCGTCATTGCCGGCAACGGCGACGCGATTTTTCATCGCCTGATGCGGGCCATCGGCCGCGACGATCTGGCCGAGGATCCGGATCTGGTGCGCAACGACGGGCGCGCGCGGCGCGTCCAAGAGATCGACGGCGCCATCCAGCAATGGTGTGACGGACGCGGTATCGAAGCGGCGCTCGAAGCCCTGAAACGCGCCGACGTGCCGGTCGGCAAGATCTACAGCGTGGCCGACATGTTCAGCGATCCGCAGTTTCTTGCGCGCCGCATGATCGAGCAGCATCGCCTGGCAGACGGCAGTCCCGTCAAGCTGCCGGGCGTGGTTCCCAAGCTGTCCGAAACACCTGGCCAGACGCGTTGGGTGGGCCCGGAATTAGGGGAACATACCGAGGAAGTCCTGAAATCGCTGGGGTATGATTCAGCGGCTATTGACGAGCTGGCGAAGACCGGCGCTATCGGAAAATTCGACAACCAGGAGACAAAGCAATGACAGTCACCCGCCGTGAACTGCTCAAGATCGCCGGCGCCGCCGGCGTCCTGAGCATGGCCCCTGCCATCGTGCGCGCGCAGAAGCTTGAAAAGACCAAGGTCCAGATCGCAGTCGGCGGCAAGCCGCTGATCTATTACCTTCCGCTGACGATCGCCGAGGTGCGCGGTTACTTCAAGGACGAAGGTTTGGACGTCAGCATCGCGGACTTTGCCGGCGGTTCCAAGGCCCTGCAGGCCGTGGTGGGCGGCAGCGCCGACGTGGTCTCGGGCGCCTTCGAGCACACGCTGTCCATGCACTCCAAGGGTCAGGCCTATCGCGCCTTCGTCCTGCAAGGCCGCGCGCCGATGATCGGTGTGGGCGTCTCCAAGAAAAACATCCCGGGCTACAAAGGCCCGGCCGACCTGAAGGGCAAGAAAATCGGCGTGACCGCGCCGGGCTCGTCCACCAACATGGTGGTCAGCTTCTTCCTTGCCAAGCATGGACTGAAGGCTTCGGACGTGTCCTTCATCGGTGTTGGCGCCGGCGCGGGCGCCGTGACTGCAGTGCGCAGCGGCCAGATCGACGCCATCTCCAACACGGACCCGGTGGTCTCGATGCTGGAGATGCCCGGCGACATCCAGATCATCGTCGACACGCGCACGCTCAAGGACACGCAGGAAATCTTTGGCGGCAACATGCCCGCCGGCTGCCTGTATGCGCCGCAGACGTTCATCGACGCCAATCCCAACACCGTCCAGGCGCTGACCAACGCAATCGTGCGCGCCGACAAGTGGATTCAGAAGGCCGGCCCCGAAGAAATCGCCAAGGTCGTGCCCGAAACCTACCTGCTGGGCGACCCGGCCATCTACAAGGCCGCGCTCGGCAAGAGCATGGAAGGCCTGTCGCCGGACGGCATGATCCCCGAAGACGGTGCGGCCACCGCGCTCAAGGCGCTGGCCGCCTACCAGGCTGACTTCAACGGCTCGAAGGTCGATCCGTCGAAGGTGTGGACCAACGATTTTGCGCGCCGCGCCAACGAGAAGTATGCCAATGGCTGAAGCTGCGCTGTCGCTGGAAAACATAAGTTGCACCTTTGTCTCGCGTGACGACCGGTCGCAGCGCTACACCGCGGTCAGCGACACGACCCTGGCCATTGCGCCAGGCGAGTTCGTGTCCGTGGTGGGCCCGACCGGTTGCGGCAAGTCCACGTTGCTCAACGTCAGCGCCGGCCTGTTGGCGCCGTCGTCTGGGCAGGTGAAGGTCTTTGGCCAGCCGCTGGTTGGCATCAACGAACGTGCGGGCTACATGTTCCAGGGCGAGGCGCTTCTCCCCTGGCGCAGCGCGCTGGACAACGTCATCGCCGGCCTGGAATTCGCCCACGTGCCCCGCGCCGAGGCGCTGGACCGCGGACGTGAATGGATGCGCCGCGTCGGCCTGGGCGGTTTCGAGGGCCGCTATCCGCACCAGATGTCGGGCGGCATGCGCAAGCGCGCCATGCTGGCGCAGACGCTGATCCGCGATCCCGACATCATCCTCATGGACGAACCGTTCTCGGCACTGGACATTCAGACGCGCCAGCTCATGGAGAACGAGGTCCTGGACCTGTGGATGGCCAAGCGCAAGGCGGTGCTGTTCATCACGCATGACCTGGACGAAGCCATCGCCATGAGCGACCGCGTGATCGTGCTGTCCGCCGGTCCGGGCACCCATCCCATCGGAGAATTTGCCATCGATCTGCCGCGTCCGCGCGACGTGGCCGAAGTGCGCATCGACCCGCGTTTCGTCGAGCTGCACGCCGCCATCTGGGGCGTGCTGCGCGAGGAAGTGCTCAAGGGCTATGCCCAACAGAAGCGAGCCTGAGCCATGCCCAAACTGAACAAATCCGGTTCCGGCAGCCTGCGCATCTGGCAATTGCTGCTTCTCGTCATCATCCTGGCGGTCTGGCATTTTGCGTCGCGCGATCCGAAGGTCGCCTTCTTCTTCGGCGAACCGCTGAAGGTTTGGGGGCGCATCTGGGCGTGGTTCGTCACCAATGCCGACATCTACAACCACCTGGCCGTGACGCTGACCGAGACCGTGCTGGCGTTTTTCATCGGCACGATCGCGGGTCTGGCATTCGGCTTGTGGCTCGGGCTGTCGCCGCGCGCCAGTGCAATCCTCGATCCCTACATCAAGGCGGCCAACTCGATGCCGCGCGTCATCCTGGCGCCCATTTTCGGCATGTGGTTCGGCCTGGGCATCTGGTCCAAGGTGGCGCTGGCCGTAACGCTGGTGTTCTTCATCGTGTTCTTCAACGTCTACCAGGGCGTGCGCGAAGTCAGCCCCACCTTGCTGGACAACGCTCGCATGCTGGGCGCACGCAAGCGCCAGCTGCTGCGCCATGTGTACCTGCCGTCGGCCACGAGCTGGGTGTTCTCCAGCCTGCACACGTCGGTGGGTCTGGCGTTCGTGGGGGCGGTCGTCGGCGAATACCTGGGATCGGCAAGCGGCGTGGGCTACCTGATCCTGCAGGCCGAAGGCACGTTCGACGTAAACACCGTGTTTGCCGGGATCATCGTGCTGACGGCCTTTGCGCTGATCCTGGACACCATCGTCGGGGTCGGCGAGAAACGCCTGATGAAGTGGCAGCCCAAGTCGGGCGAAACCGAAAAGCTGTAATCGGCCTTGTGTCGCGCTGCCGGGTTCAGGCCCGCAGCGCACCCTGGCTGCGCAGCCAGGTGGTCAGGCTGTCGAAGGCGTCGCGGGCGCCTTGCAGCGCCTGTTCTTCGCAGCCCAACGCGCCGGCTTCGCTGTCCAGGTACAGCAGAAACTCCTTCCACAACGGTCCGACCTGTTCGCCATAGCCGTGCAGATAGCGCTGGGGCAGGTCGGGCGCCACCGCCTGCAGACGCTTGGCCAGGAACCGGCCGCCCAATTGCGACCCCTCGACAACGTACGCGACGCCCAGTGCGTAGGCGTCGGGCGCGGCGACCTGGGGAGGCTGCGCGCAATGCACGACCGGCGCGGCATCGCCCGCCGCGTTCAGGTCTTCGCGCAGCCAGACGGTCTTGCCGGCCCGCTCACGTGCGCGCAGTGACGCCGGCCAGTCCAGTTGCCAGAGCCGTTGCTCCAACGGTTCCAGCCATCCCAGCAGCGCGCGCAGGTAGGCCAGATAGTGGCCGCGGTCGACATGGTCTTCGGCCAGCGCCAGACCCTGGTCCAATGTTTCGTGACGATCGCGCGTGCCTTCGCGCAGCACCTGATGGACGGGAGAAATCATGGGGCTCGTGATGTGAAGGGTTGGAGGGGATGGTCGAACCGGCGTGGTTGCACCTGCGGGTGTACGCGGTGGGGATACGCGGCGAGGTTCCCGTGGCGGGTTTACTGCGGCAGATGCAGCGACCAGCAACGATCCTCACGCTCCAGCCGCCAGCCCGCAACCGACGCAAGCAGCTCGATTTCCTGCGGGTCGAAAGCCGGCGGCCGGTCCGCAGCCGGAGNNCAACAGCCACGCCAACACCAGGTAACGGGTGCTGAACAGCGGCACGTCGGCGTGCGCCACCTGTTCTGGCCAGCGGATGCCGTGGCTCGCCAGCAGCAGGTGCGAGAACATCAGCTTGCGGCAGTCGTGCAGCAGGTCGCCGCTGGCAATCATGGCGCCGCCATCGCTCAGCCAGCCATCCAGCTCGCGCACCACGCTCACGCTGTCGTCGAGCATGTCGGAAAGATCGCCGGCGAGCCGCTCGCAGCGCTGCTGGACGGCCTCGCCGGTGGTGCCTTCAGGCGCCTGGCGCAGCATGGCGGCCGCGAGCGAGGCGCTGGACAGCGGGCCCAGGACTTCGTGGCGCAGAACGGGAAAGATCTGGCTGAGCACCTTGAGCTGCACGCCCTTCGCGGCCAGCAGGCCAAGGGTGTCGGATTGGATCATGAAAGAACCGTCAATTGGCCTCGTGCAGAATGGCCAGGAGCGCGTCGGGGTCCGCCGGCTTTTCGATCCATCCAGTGAAGATGCCGTTGATGGCATCGCGTCGTTCGTGTCGCGCCAGGCCGCTCAGCGCGTAGATGCGCGGCGGGTTGGCGCGTTCGCGCAGGCGCTTGGCCAGCTCGTAGCCGTCCATGTCGGGCAGCAGGATGTCCAGCAGCACGGCATCCGGCGCGAACGTGTTGACCAGCGCCAGGGCTTCGGCCCCGGTGGCGGCGCACCGCGTCTCCACGTTTGAAAGCGCCAGGAACTCGGCCAGCAGTTCCGATCCCATTTCGTTGTCGTCCACCAGCAGGACCCGCATGGCGCGCACTTCGTTCAAGTTATGTCTCCCAGATTCAAGAGGGGGTTGTTTCGGGCATGGCGCGGGGCAGCGTGACCGTGAAGATGACGAGCCCGCCGCGGCATTGGACCGAGATATCGCCACCATGGTCGCGCACGACCTGTTCGGCGATGTACAGGCCAAGGCCGAGGCCGGTGCGGTTGCGCGACTGGCCCACCGACTCCGGCTTGAACGGCGAGAACAGATGCGCCAGCACGTCGTCGGCGATCGGTTCGCCATGGTTGATGACGCTGAGCGTAATGTCGTCGCCGACCGCCGCGGCGTTCACCACGATGGGCTGGCGCGGCGCGCCGTGCTGGCGCGCGTTGCTCATCAGGTTGGTCACCACCTGCGCGATGCGGTCGGTGTCGGCCATGAGCGTCAGGCCGTCCGGCACGTCGGTTTCAATGCGCAGGCCGGGGTAGGCGTGGCGCTTTTCCTCGATGAGGCTGTTGACCAATGCCGACAGATCGCAAAGCCGCTTTTCGATGCCCAATCCCAGCCCGCCCTGCAGGCGCGACAGGTCCAGCACCTGCGAGATCAGGCGCTGCATCCGGCCGCTGGAATAGCGGATGCGCTCGCCCATGCGCGCGCCGGTATCGGTGCGGGACAGCAGGGTCGCGGCCATGGAAATGGATTGCAGCGGGTCGCGCAGGTCGTGGCCCAGCATGGCCAGCAGCGCGGTGCGGGCGCGGTCCACGTCGGCGGCACGGCTGGTCGAAATGTGCGAGAGCTCGTCGCGCAGATTGTCCACGGCCTCGAGCTCCGCAGGCAGCCAGGGAAGACAAACCCCGCGTACGACCTCGCGCCAGGCTTCGAACGAGCCGCGCGGGGTCAGCCGCGGGCCGAGGCTGCCGACCGCGTACTGCTTTTCTGGCTTGCCGCCCCACACGAGGGTCTCGATCTGCTCCTTGCGCAGCCAGATCAGCCAGCCATTGTTCATGGGGTCGAACTTGCACGCGAGCAGGCCCGCATACGGGACGATTTCGGTCTGCAATTCGGGGTAATCGCGCGCGATGTTGGTGGTGTGCACCACGCGCTGCCCGCTCTGGTCCAGCGCGTTCAGGATGCCCGCCAGTTCGCCTCGCGGCGCAATGCCGCCAAACACGGTGACGCTGTTGCTCCAGAGGCACAGCGCGGCATCGTTCGGGACCAGCGAGGCCGGTGTCTCACCGCCCTGCGACAGCGCCTGATGCACGTTTTCAGAGGCCGACACGTGCTCGACAAGCTTGCTGACCAGTGCGGCGTTCTGGCGGGACTGCTCGGCCCGCTCATTGGCTTCGATGCCGGACACCGTCGCCGCAACGACCTGCGCCATCGCCTCGCACGCCAGGCGGGCAGGGTAGGGCACGGCCCGCGGCGTGTGATGGTGGCAGGCGATCATTCCCCACAGGCGGCCACCGATCACCAGCGACAGGCTCATCGACGCCCGCACACCCATGTTCGCCATGTATTCCAAGTGGACGGGCGACACGCTGCGCAAGACCGAGAAGCTCAAGTCGAGCGGTTGCGGATCCGGCGAAGGGGCGCTTAGCACGCGCACCGGGTGGTAGGTCGCATCAGCGATCAGGCGCAGGGTGTTTACCGTATAGAGCCGGCGCGCCTGCGCCGGAATGTCGCCGGCGGGATAGCGGCGGCCCACCCAGTCGTCCAGGTCGGCGCGTCGCTGTTCGGCCACGATCTCGCCGCTGTCGTCGGGATGGAAGCGATACGCCATCACCCGGTCAAAGCCCGTGGCGCGCTGCACTTCGCGCACCATGCTATCCAGGAGAGCGGGAATGTCACGCTGCCGGCGCACGCGCTCGATGCTGCGGTAGATACGCTCGGGCGCGGCAATGCCGACGCCGTCGGCCCGGCGCTCGAGTTCGACAATCGTCAGTCCATCGACATTGCGATGTCCGATCACGTCATAGGTGGCGCGATCCAGTGTGATGGTCAGCGGGTCGAAAATGGGGTCGGGGTTGCCGAGCCACGTGGACATGCAGTACGCAAGGCCCGGCGGCAACGCCTCAGGCGCGCAAGGCTGGTCCAGCGTCAGGCAGGTGTCGAGCAATTGGGCGGCATTCTCGCTGGCGTAACGTAGCGTGCCGTCGGGATCGAACGCGAGCAGCGCCCCCAGCGGCTGGATGGCGCCCGGTATGTGTATCGGTTCGCTGTCGCAATTGGCGAGAGTGAGTTGGGGGTAGGATTCGGTGGGCGCATTCATGCGAGTGAGATACCGTGGACGCGCAAGTGTGTTGCCATTATGTCAAAGATATTGTGAGAATGTGTGCGTTTGCTGCCCCTTACCTTCCGGAGTTCGCATGGCTCGTTTGCCCTACGCTGATCTGACTCATCCCGAAGCACGGCCGCTGGTGGACCGCATCGTCGCCGAGCGCGGAAGCGTGCTGCACCTGTATCAGATGTTGCTGCACAGTCCCGCCGTGGCCGGCGGCTGGCTGAATTACCTGACTTCCATCCGGCAGCTTAGTACCTTGCCCGGCGATCTGCGCGAGCTCGTCGTTATGCGGGTGGCCGCGATCAACGGGGCGCCTTACGAGGCCGACCAGCATGCGCCGATTGCGCTGAAGGAAGGCGTTTCGCAGGCACAGCTTGATGCGCTGGACGCGTGGGAAGAATCCGATCTGTTCAGCGGGCTCGAGAGGGCAGTGCTGGCCTACACCGACGCCATGACGCGGCAGGTGCAGGTGCCCGAGCCGGTGTTCCAGGCCGCGCGAACGGCCTTGGGTTCGGAAAAGCTGATTGTAGAACTGACTGCGACGGTGGCGGCCTACAACATGGTGTCGCGCTTCCTGGAAGCGCTGCAAGTGCATTCCCACGATCACCGCTAGGCGCACCGCGCGCGGCGCTGCCGCGGGCGGTGCGGGGTCAGCCGCGTTGGGCCTCGATCAGCGTATCCAGTTTGATGGCGTCTGCCACGAACAGGCGGATCCCCTCGGACAGTTTCTCGCTGGCCATTGCATCGTCATTGAGCAGCGTGCGGAACGTCACTTCGTCCGCGCCGATGCGCGCCATGTCGCCGCTCGCATCGTCAGCGCGAAGCTGGGCGGGCGCGTCGCCTTCGGTCGCGGCCAGTTTGTTCAGCAGGTCCGGACTGATCGTCAGCAGGTCGCAGCCGGACAAGGCAAGAATCTGCCCCACGTTGCGGAAGCTCGCGCCCATGATCTCGGTTGGGATATTGAAGTGCTTGTAGTAGCGATAAATATTGGTGACGGACTGAACGCCCGGGTCACGCGCGCCCGTGTTGTCGTCCTCGACCCAGTTCGCGCCGGCGGATTTCTTGTGCCAGTCATAGATGCGGCCGACGAAAGGCGAAATGAGCTGCACGTGCGCATCGGCGCAGGCCACCGCCTGGGGCAGCGAGAACAGCAGGGTCAAGTTGCAGCGGATGCCTTCGGACTGCAGGGCGCGGGCGGCCTGGATGCCTTCCCATGTAGAAGCAATCTTGATCAGCACGCGCTCGCGCGGGATGCCGGCGGCCTCGTACAGGGCAATCAGGCCGCGGGCGCGCTCGATGGTGGCGCGGGTGTCAAACGACAGGCGGGCGTCGACCTCGGTCGACACGCGGCCCGGCACGATGTCCAGGATCGCGCGGCCGAAGGCGACCAGCAGGCGATCCATGAGTTCGGCGGTGGAGGCGCCGCGGTATTCCCGCGCGGTCTTTTCCAGCAGCGGGCGGTAGGCGTCCTGCTGGACGGCCTTCAGAATAAGGGACGGGTTGGTGGTCGCGTCGGTGGGACGCAACGCCTTCATGGCTTCGAAATCGCCGGTGTCGGCGACGACGGTGGTGTGGTCACGCAGGGCGTCAAGTTGGCTGGGCATGGACTTATACGACTCGCAGCTGGCTAGGGTTGAAGGTGCTGCTAGCGTATCACCGACGCTGCCGGGCCGCAGTCGGCCGCAAGATCGAGGGCCGCTGATTGCACGTCGCACAACGGCGCGGCAAAACGGCCGAAAAACCCTGTTTCGGCCTTATCCGGCGCGGTTCTCCGGGATAAACGGCCGCTCGGGGTATAATCCGAAGGTTTGATTATCGATTCTAAAACCGGGGTTTACTGTGCTGCCGCAACTCTTTCCCGAGGGGATCAACCGCTTCCCTCCTGCAATTCTGGCTCTGGCGGACGGTACCATTTTTCGAGGCGTGTCGATCGGTGCGCCTGGCCATACCGTTGCCGAAGTGGTGTTCAACACCGCAATGACCGGGTACCAGGAAATTCTCACCGATCCCAGCTATAGCGGTCAGATCGTCACGCTGACCTATCCGCACATCGGCAATACCGGCGTCAATGCCGAAGACGTGGAATCCAACCGCGTCTACGCCGCCGGCCTGGTGGTACGCGACTGCCCCGCGCGCGTGTCGAACTTCCGTTCCACGCAATCCTTGCCTGACTACCTGACCGAGCAGGGCATCGTTGCCATTTCCGGCATCGACACCCGCAAGCTCACGCGCATCCTGCGCGAAAAGGGCGCCCAGGGCGCGTGCATCTTCGTGGGTTCCGACGCCGAACGCGCCGTTGAACTCGCCCGCGGCTTTCCCGGCATGGCCGGCCAGGATCTGGCCAAGGTCGTGTCCATCAAGGAAAGCACTGGCTGGACTGAAGGCACCTGGCAGCTCGAAGGCGGATTCACGTCGCCCGACCAATCCAAGTTCCACGTGGTCGCCTACGACTACGGCGTGAAGAGCAACATCCTGCGTCTCCTGGCCGATCGCGGCTGCCGCATCACGCTGGTGCCGGCCCAAACCAGCGCCGAAGACGTCTTCAAGCTCAATCCCGACGGCGTGTTCCTGTCCAACGGCCCCGGCGACCCCGAGCCCTGCGACTACGCCATCGACGCCACCCGCGCCTTCCTGGACAAGAAGCTGCCGGTGTTCGGCATCTGCCTGGGCCACCAGATCATGGGCCTGGCGGTGGGCGGCAAGACCGTCAAGATGAAGACGGGCCATCACGGCGCCAACCATCCGGTGCAAGACCTCGCGTCCAAGCGCGTGTTCATCACCAGCCAGAACCACGGTTTCGGTGTCGACGCAGCCAGCTTGCCCGCCAACGCGCGCGTGACCCACGTCTCGCTGTTCGACGGCACGCTGCAAGGCTTCGAGCTCACCGACCGCCCGGCCTTCTGCTTCCAGGGTCACCCCGAAGCCAGCCCGGGTCCGCACGACATCCTCGAGCTGTTCGACAAGTTCATCAGCCTGATGTCCGGCCAAAAGTAAAGACTGCATCATGCCCAAGCGTACAGACCTAAAAAGCATTCTCATCATCGGCGCCGGCCCCATCATCATCGGGCAGGCCTGCGAATTCGACTACTCCGGCGCGCAAGCTTGCAAGGCGCTCAAGGCCGAGGGCTACCGCACCATCCTGGTGAACAGCAACCCGGCCACGATCATGACGGACCCGGAAACGGCCGACGTCACCTACATCGAGCCCATCACCTGGCAAGCCGTCGAAAAAATCATCGAGCGTGAAAAGCCCGATGCGCTGCTTCCCACGATGGGCGGCCAGACCGCGCTGAATTGCGCGCTGGACCTGGCCCACCACGGCGTGCTCAAGAAGCACAACGTCGAACTCATCGGCGCCAACGAGCACGCCATCGAAAAGGCCGAAGACCGCCAGAAGTTCAAGCAGGCCATGACCGACATCGGCCTGGAATCGGCCAAGTCGGGCGTTGCCCACAGCATGGACGAAGCCTGGGAAGTGCAGCGCCGCATCGCGGCCGAAGTCGGCACCTCCGGTTTCCCCGCGGTCATCCGCCCCAGCTTCACGATGGGCGGTTCGGGCGGCGGTATCGCCTACAACGCCGAAGAATTCGAAACCATTTGCCGCCGCGGCCTGGAAGCTTCGCCCACCAGCGAACTCCTGATCGAAGAATCGCTGCTCGGCTGGAAGGAATTCGAGATGGAAGTGGTCCGCGACAAGGCGGACAACTGCATCATCGTCTGCTCCATCGAAAACCTGGATCCGATGGGCGTCCACACGGGCGACTCCATCACCGTCGCGCCGGCCCAGACGCTGACCGACAAGGAATACCAGATCATGCGTAACGCATCGATCGCGGTGTTGCGTGAGATTGGCGTGGATACCGGCGGCTCGAACGTGCAGTTTGCCGTCAATCCCAAGAACGGCCGCATGATCGTCATCGAGATGAACCCGCGCGTGTCGCGTTCGTCGGCGCTGGCGTCCAAGGCCACGGGTTTCCCCATCGCCAAGGTCGCCGCGCGGCTGGCCGTCGGCTACACGCTCGACGAGCTGCGCAACGAGATCACCGGCGGCGCCACGCCGGCCTCGTTCGAGCCCACGATCGACTACGTGGTCACCAAGGTGCCGCGTTTCGCGTTCGAAAAATTCCCCACGGCCGACGCGCGCCTGACCACCCAGATGAAGTCCGTCGGTGAAGTCATGGCCATCGGCCGCACCTTCCAGGAATCGTTCCAGAAGGCGCTGCGCGGTCTGGAAGTCGGCGTCGACGGCCTGAACCAGAAGACCACCGACCGCGAGAAGCTGCAGGTCGAACTGGGTGAGCCCGGTCCGGAACGCATCTGGTACGTGGGCGACGCCTTCGCGCAGGGCTTCACGCTGGACGAAGTGCACAACATCACGCACATCGACCCGTGGTTCCTCTCGCAAATCAAGGAAATCGTCGACATCGAGCTGGCGCTCGAGCAAAAGACGCTGGCCGATCTGGACTACGCCACGCTGTTCGAACTGAAGCGCCGCGGTTTCTCCGACCGCCGCCTCGCGTTCCTGCTCGATTCGGTTGAATCCGAAGTGCGCAAGCTGCGCCACCAGCTCAACGTGCGCCCGGTCTACAAGCGCGTCGACACCTGCGCCGCCGAATTCGCCACCCGCACCGCCTACATGTACTCCACGTACGAGGAAGAGTGCGAATCCGCGCCCACCGATCGCAAGAAGATCGTGGTGCTGGGCGGCGGCCCGAACCGGATCGGCCAGGGCATTGAATTCGACTACTGCTGCGTGCATGCCGCGCTGGCGCTGCGCGATGACGGGTACGAGACCATCATGGTCAACTGCAACCCGGAAACCGTGTCCACCGACTACGACACCTCCGACCGTCTGTACTTCGAGCCGCTGACGCTGGAAGACGTGCTGGAAATCGTCCACAAGGAAAACCCGGTCGGCATGATCGTCCAGTACGGCGGCCAGACCCCGCTGAAGCTGGCGCGCGCCCTGGAAGCGAACGGCGTGCCCATCATCGGCACCAGCCCCGAATCCATCGACGTTGCCGAAGACCGCGAGCGCTTCCAGAAGCTGCTCAACAAGCTCGGCCTGCGTCAGCCGCCCAACCGCACCGCGCGCACCGAGGGCGAGGCCCTGGCCCACGCCACCGAAATCGGCTACCCGCTGGTCGTGCGTCCCAGCTACGTGCTGGGCGGCCGTGCCATGGAAATCGTGCACGAGCAGCAGGACCTCGAGCGCTACATGCGCGAGGCCGTGAAGGTCAGCAATGACTCTCCCGTGCTGCTGGACCGCTTCCTGAACAACGCCACCGAAGTGGACGTGGACTGCCTGGCCGATGGCGAAACCGTCTTCATCGGCGGCGTCATGGAACACATCGAGCAGGCCGGCGTGCACTCGGGCGACTCGGCTTGCAGCCTGCCGCCTTACTCGCTGTCGGCGGAAGTCATCGCCGAGATCAAGCGCCAGACCACGATGATGGCCAAGGCCCTGAACGTCAGCGGCCTGATGAACGTGCAGTTCGCCATCCAGGGCGGCGACGTCTACGTGCTGGAAGTGAATCCGCGCGCCTCGCGCACGGTGCCATACGTCTCCAAGGCCACCGGTCTGCAGCTCGCCAAGATCGCCGCGCGCGCCATGGCCGGCCAGACCCTCGCCGCGCAAGGCATCACCAAGGAAGTCGTGCCGCCTTACTTCTCGGTCAAGGAAGCCGTGTTCCCGTTCGTGAAGTTCCCGGGCGTGGACACCATCCTCGGTCCGGAAATGAAGTCGACCGGCGAAGTGATGGGCGTGGGCATGAGCTTCGGCGAAGCCTTCGTGAAGTCGCAGCTTGCCGCCAGCGTGCGCCTGCCGGAATCCGGCACGGTGTTCATCAGCGTCAAGAACCAGGACAAGGCCCGCGCTGTTGAAGTGGCCCGCGGCCTGCACACGCTGGGCTTCAAGCTGGTCGCCACGCGAGGCACGGCCGCCGAGATCGAAGCTGCCGGCATTCCCGTTCAGGTGGTCAACAAGGTCAACGAAGGCCGTCCGCACATCGTCGACATGGTCAAGAACGGCGAAATCTCGCTGGTCATCAACACCGTCGAAGAGCGCCGCAACGCCATCGCCGACTCGCGCACCATCCGCACCCAGGCGCTGGCCGCCCGCGTGACCTTCTTCACGACCATCGCCGGCGCCCGCGCCGCGGTCGAAGGCATGCAGTATCTGCGCCAGGGCCTCGGCCTGCAGGTGTACCCGCTGCAAGAGCTTCACGCTTCCCTGCAGAAGTAACCCGGCAGGTCACGATTAGGGCACGCGAAAGCGTGCCCTAATTTTTTGCAACGCGACAACAGGCAGGTCAGGACATGGACAAAGTCTTCATCACCGGCGCCAGCAGCGGCCTGGGGCGCGCCCTGGCGCAGCAGTACGCGGGCAAGGGCGCCACCCTTGGTCTGCTGGGCCGCCGCGAGGACGCCCTGCGCGAACTGGCGGACAGCCTGCCCGGCAACCACCGATGCTACGCCGTGGACGTGCGTGACCGTGCCGCGCTGCACGCCGCGGCGCAAGATTTCATCGCGTTCTGCCAGGGAAATGTAGATGTGGTCATCGCCAGCGCCGGCATCAGCGCCGGCACGCTGACCGACCACGGCGAGGATTTCGACGTCTTCAAGGCCATCGTCGACACCAACCTGCTGGCCACCGTGTCAACGTTTGAACCCTTCATCGCGCCGATGCGCGCGGCGGGGGCAGGGCGCCTGGTCGGGATCGCCAGCGTGGCGGGCATACGCGGCCTGCCCGGTGCGGGCGCCTACAGCGCGTCTAAATCGGCGGTGGTGACCTATTGCGAAAGCCTGCGCCTGGAACTGGCCGCGCAGGGCATCAGCGTCGTGACGATCGCGCCCGGCTACATCAAGACGGCGATGACGGCGCATAACCCGTACTCGATGCCCTTTTTGATGGAAGCAGACGCCTTCGCTACCCGCGCGCACACGGCAATCAGCCGGGGAACGAGCTACACGGTGATTCCGTGGCAAATGGGCGTGGTGGCCAAGCTGATGCGGCTGCTGCCCAATGCCGTCTACGACAGGCTGGCCCGCAACGCCCCGCGCAAGCCGCGCAAGACGTTGTGAAGCCAGCCGTCCGGCACGTGCCGGACGGAGTCAGCCATTTCCCTCAAGGCACCACGTCGTCGCCCACTTCGGCGGCGATATGCGTCACGTCACCCCAATCCAGCACTTCCCATTTACGGCCCTCAACGCCGACGCGGTTGATGCTGACATTGAGCAGCGCCGCGTCACGCGGCGCGTTCAGCGGCACGCCCGACGCATGGCGCCAGATGATGTCCAGCACGCCGCCATGGGTGAACATCAGGATGCGCTCACCCTCATGGCGGCTGGCGATGTCGTCCACGGTGCTGATGACGCGCGATTGAAACTGCCCGAGCGTCTCGCCGCCGTCCAGCGGGCGCAGCGGATCGCGGCTCTTCCACGCCGCTGCGGCTTCCGGCGCCAGCACGTCGATGCGCTCATGGTCCAGGCCCTCCAGCACCCCAAAGCCCCGCTCCCGGATGCCGGGCTCCACGCGTACACGCAGGCCAAGCTGCTCCGACACAGGCACGGCCGTCGCGTGCGCGCGTTGCAGGTCGCTGCTGTAGATCGCATGGATCGGCGAGTGCTTGGCCTCTTCGTGCAGGCGCGCGGCCAGCAGGCTGGCCTGGTTGACGCCGAATTCGTTCAGGGGGATGTCTTGCCAGCCTTGCAGGCGCCGCTGGCGATTCCAGTCGGTTTCGCCGTGGCGGATGAACCAGATTTCAGTCATTGCAGTCTTGTTGCGGGGATTGAGCCTTATGCCTGGACCGGCGCGATGGGCGCGCGCGGCTTCCAAATGGCTTGAATGATCGAGCTTAACGCGACCAGCGCGGGCTCGCTAGCGCGTTCGTAAGGCAGCATGAAGCCCAGCACCGCGTCGACGCGCGCCTNNCCCCCGCCAGCGCAGTTTCCTCGCGCAGCAGCGCGCAGCCCGCGCCGGCCCGAACCAGCGCGTCCATGTTGGCCTGATCGTCGTTCTGCATGACGATGCGCGGCGACAGCCCGTGGCGCTCGAACATATCGCGCAGCAACAGATGCGTGTGGCTGCCGGACGGACCATCCAGCCACGGCAGTTGCGCCACCTCGCGCCAGCCGCCGCGTTTGAGCACTGCAGCGTGCTCGGCGGGCATCGCAATCCGATAGCGCACGCTGCGCAGCGGCTGCCACAACACGCCGCGCGGCGCGTTGGCCGCGA
>DMTA01000136.1 GCA_003454835.1 Achromobacter sp.
TGGTCATCACCGACGCCGAGGGCAAGGTGCTGGGTGCGGCGCATGCCGGCTGGCGCGGCCTGGCGGGCGGGGTTCTGGAACACACGCTGGACGCCATGCGCGCCAAGGCGCCGCAGGCGACCGGATGGCGCGCCTGGGTCGGCCCGGGCATCGGTCCTGAGCACTTCGAGGTCGGACAGGACGTGCTGGACGCCTTCACCGCGGACGACCCGGCGACGGCGCGCTTTTTCGCTCCGCGACCCGGCGTCGCCGGCAAGTGGCTGGCCGACCTCGCCGGATTGGCCGATTTCCGGTTGCGTCGCGCCGGGGTACAAGAGGTGTCCTTCAGCGGCGAATGCACGGTGACGCGCAAGGACCGGTACTTTTCCTACCGCCGCGACGGGGTCACGGGACGCATGGCATTGCTGGCCTGGCTGCACCCGGTTTGACGTTGCGCAAAGGCCGTCGCCGGCCTCTGCGCGGCGCGGCAGCAACCTCCTTGTATACCCGCATTGACAGCCCTGAACCCGGAATGCAACATCAATCGCGAAGTCTCGATAACAAGGTGTCGAAGTGAATGCCAATCTCTCCGCAGGTCCCATTCCGGTGAGCGTGGCACCGGAAGTCCTGGCTGACATCCAGGCAGAGTTCGCGCGCGAATGGCAACGCCTTTGCGACGATGCCCAGCGCGGCACGCTGGCGCCGCCGTCCGATCGCCGGTTCTCGGGCGAGGCCTGGGCGGCGAACGCGTCGCACCTGTTGCTGGCGCATACCTATCTGCTGTCCGCCCGCGCCATGCAGCGCATGGTTGATGCCGCGCAGGTCAGCGAGCCGATGCGCGACCGCCTTCGATTCTCGATCATGCAGTGGGTCGACGCGCTGTCGCCCAGCAACTTCCTGGCGCTGAATCCCGACGCGCAGCAGTCCATCGTCGAAAGCGCGGGCCGCGCGTTGAACGAAGGTTTGGCAAACCTGCTGGGCGACGTCCAGAAGGGCCGCATCACGCAGACCGACGAGTCCCAATTCGAGATCGGCCGCAACGTGGCCACCACTCCCGGCGACGTGGTGTTCGAGAACAAGCTGTTCCAGCTTATCCAGTACGCGCCGTCCACCGACACCGTGCACGAACGGCCGCTGGTCATCGTGCCGCCGAACATCAACAAGTTCTACATCCTGGATCTGCAGCCCGAGAACTCGTTCGTGCGTCACGCGGTCGGGCAGGGCTACACGGTCTTCCTGATTTCCTGGCGCAATCCGGTGGCCGCCGATACCGATGGCGTAGACCGCGCCACCTGGTCCGACTACCTTGACGACGCGGTGCTGCAGGCGCTGCGCGTGGCCAGCGACATCACGAAGCAACCGCAGGTCAATGCGCTGGGCTTCTGCGTGGGCGGCACGATGCTGGGCGCGGCGCTGGCGCTGGCCGAAGCGCGCGGCGAGCATCCCGTGGCCGCGCTGACGCTGCTCACCTCGATGCTCGATTTTCACGACACCGGCGTCCTGAACGTCTTCGTCGACGAAACCCACGCACTCATGCGCGACCATCAACTGGGCAACGGCGGCCTGATGGCGGGTCGCGATCTCGCCACCACCTTCTCGTTCCTGCGCCCCAATGAGCTGGTCTGGAACTACGTGGTCGGCAATTACCTGAAGGGGCAGAAGCCCCCGGCCTTCGACCTGCTGTTCTGGAACGGCGACAGCACGAACCTGCCGGGACCTTTCTTCTCCTGGTATTTCCGCAACACCTATCTAGAGAACAACCTCAAGGTGCCGGGCCGCGCGCAGGCCGCCGGCCTGCCGCTGGACCTGACGCGGCTGCGCATGCCGGTCTACATATTCGGTTCGCGCGAAGACCACATCGTGCCGTGGGTCTCGGCGTACGCATCCACGCAGGTGTTGCGCGGACCCCAGCGCTTCGTGCTGGGCGCATCCGGCCACATCGCGGGCGTGGTGAATCCGCCCGCCAAAAAGCGCCGCAGCTATTGGGTGGCCGATGCGCTGGAACAGGAAAGCCAGCCGCTGCCCGGTGACCCCAATACGTGGTTTTCGCAGGCCGTGGAGCAACCCGGAAGCTGGTGGCCCGACTGGACCGGCTGGCTGGCCGATCATTCGGGCAAACAGGTCAAGGCAAGGACAAAGACAGGCAATGCCAAGCACCGGCCGATCGAGCCGGCTCCTGGCAGATATGTGAAGGTCCGGGCGGCCTGAGTCCGCGCATCGCGGTCCGATCCCCGGCAGGAAGATGTTTAATCAACGAGGCGTCCGTCGCACACAGGAGGAAGTCCAATGAGCGGAAAACTGGCATACGTAACAGGCGGGATGGGCGGGATCGGCACCTCTATTTGCCAGCGCTTGGCCAAGGATGGCTTTCGCGTGGTGGCAGGTTGCGGCCCCAGCCGCAACTACCAGCAATGGCTGGATGAGCAGGCCGCGCAGGGTTTCACGTTCTACGCGTCGGTTGGAAACGTGTCCGACTGGGAATCGACCGTCGCGGCCTTCGAGAGGGTTACGGCTGACCTCGGGCCGGTGGACGTGCTGGTCAACAATGCGGGCATCACCCGCGACGGGTTGTTCCGCAAGATGACTGCCGACGATTGGCGTGCGGTCATCGACACGAACCTGAACAGCCTGTTCAACGTGACCAAGCAGGTCATCGACGGCATGGTCGAGCGTCAGTGGGGGCGCATCATCAACATCAGTTCGGTCAATGGCCAGAAGGGGCAGTTCGGCCAGACCAACTACTCCACGGCAAAGGCCGGCATCCACGGGTTCACGATGGCGCTGGCGCAGGAAGTGGCCAGCAAGGGCGTGACGGTCAACACGATCTCGCCGGGATACATCGGCACCGACATGGTCCGCGCCATCCGGCCGGACGTGCTTGAGAAGATCGTCGCCACGATTCCGGTGCGCCGCCTTGGCACGCCCGAGGAAATCGCGTCCATGACCTCGTGGCTGGCATCGGATGAATCCGGCTTTTCGACCGGCGCGGATTTCTCGTTGAACGGCGGCCTGCACATGGGTTGACGTGACGTGGGCCGCCCCGCGGCGGCCCACTTGCGCTGTACGGCTTCGGGCAGAGGGCCGTACGGCATTACACTCACATTATTCGAAGCCTAAAGAGATCGCCCGATCCGGGGACAACCATGACGCAAGCACAAACCGGCGCCAGCCTGCGCCTGATTAAAAAATACCCCAACCGTCGCTTATACGACACCCGGACCAGCACCTACATCACCCTGGCAGATGTCAAGCAACTGGTCCTGGCGAATGAGGAGTTCCAGGTCGTCGACGCCAAGAGCGGCGAAGACCTGACGCGCAGCATTCTCCTGCAGATCATTCTTGAAGAGGAGAGCGGCGGCATGCCCATGTTCTCCTCGAACATGCTGTCGCAGATCATCCGTTTCTACGGTCACGCCATGCAAGGCATCATGGGCTCGTACCTGGAAAAGAACATCCAGGCGTTCATGGAGATCCAGCAGCGCATGGCCGAGCAGTCCAAGGGTCTGTATGGCAGCCAGTTCGGGCCGGAAGCCTGGACGCAGTTCATGAATGTGCAGACGCCGATGCTGCAGAACATGATGAACAACTACATCGACCAGAGCAAAAACCTGTTCGTGCAGATGCAGGACCAGATGCAGGATCAGACGCGCGCGATGTTCTCGACCTTCCCGTTCACGCCGGGCAGCACCCCGGGCGCGGGCCGCAAGTAGTCACCGCCGGACGCGGGCTCTGAACGGTCCGCGTCAATGAAAAAAAGCCGTCTTGGCGCAGGCCAAGGCGGCTTTTTTCCGATTGAGCCAACGCAATGATCCGGCACTTTTAGTGCGGCCAGGTTCAGGGTTGTGTCAGCAAAATCCACTAAATTAATGAAAACGGTTCTTGTTTGTGTTTTGAGAGCCGCTATTTTCATTTGTATCTCAAGGATTTTGCACATGATCAAGAAAGCCTTGGCGCTGGCCATTGTCGCGTTGAGCGTGTCCGCCGCCCATGCGGCCGAATACCCCATCGGCAAGCCTGTCGAGAAGGGCGGCATGGAAATCGGCGCCGTGTATCTGCAGCCGATCGAAATGGACCCGCCCGGCATGATGCGTCCGGCCAAGGATTCCGACGTGCACCTTGAGGCAGACATCCACGCCACCGCCGGCAACAAGACCGGTTTTCCGGAAGGCGAGTGGGTGCCGTACCTGGTCGTGAACTACGAGATCCAGAAGGTCGGCAGCCAGAACGTGCAGAAGGGCACGTTCATGCCGATGGTCGCCAACGACGGCCCGCACTACGGCGAAAACGTGAAGCTCGAAGGCCCGGGCAAATACAAGCTCAAGTACACGGTCCTGCCGCCGACGGCGAACAAGATGAGCCACTTCGGCCGTCACGTCGACAAGGAAACGGGCGTGGGCGAATGGTTTGAACCCTTCGACCTGGAATACGAATTCGTCTACGCCGGCACCGGCAAGAAGGGCGGGTACTGATCGTGCGCCGCCTGCTTCGCCTTCTTGCCGCAATGCTGATCGGCCTGGCCGGCGTGGCGGGCATGGCGCCCGCGCAGGCGGACGAACTGCCCACGTTCACCCTGACATTCAAGCCGGACGGCACGTTTGAACCGGCCACGCTGGAAGTCCCGGCAGGCCGTTTCAAGATTGAACTCATCAACGAGAGCAACGAGCCGGTGGAATTCGAAAGCATTCCGCTGCGCAAGGAAAAAGTCCTGGGACCGGGGGTGAAGTCCTTCGTGGTCATCACCATTTCGCGTCCCGGCGAGTATCCCTTTTTTGACGACTTTCACCAGAGCGTGAAAGGCACCTTGGTCGTCAAGCCCAAGGAATAACGCGGCACCAAAGCATGGAACAGGTACTTTTCATCGTCTGGCGTGAAAGCGTCGAAGCCCTGCTTGTGGTGGGCATCCTGTACACGTGGCTGCGCGCCACGCCGGAAGGCAAGCGCGGGCTGCCGTACCTGTGGGGCGGTGTGGCGGCGGGCCTGGCGCTGGCCGTGGCGCTGGCGCTGGTGCTGCTGGGCGTGTCTTCCTGGCTCAGCGACGAAGGGCAGGAATGGTTCCAGGCCATCATGTCGCTCGCCGCCTGCGCGCTGGTCGTACAGATGGTCGTGTGGATGAAGAAGCACGGCCGCACGCTCAAAGGCGAACTCGAAAGCGGGGCCCGCGTCTCCGTGGCAAGCGACAACTGGTGGGGCCTGCTCGTGCTGGTCGCCATCGCCGTCGCCCGCGAAGGCAGCGAGACGGTCGTGTTCCTGTACGGCACGGTGTCGGCGGGCGAAGGCGGCAGCGACATGCTGATGCTGGCCGTCGCCGGCGTGGCCGGTTTCGCGGTGGCGCTGCTGACATTCTGGCTGCTGCAATTGGGCGGCAAGCTCATTACGTGGCGCCGCTTCTTCTTCGTGACCGAAATCCTGTTGCTGCTCCTGGCCAGCTCGCTGCTGGTGGGCGGCCTGGATCACCTGATTTCCCTGGATGTCCTGCCGACCATCGTGGACCCGGTCTGGGACAGCTCCTGGCTGCTGAGCGACAGCACGGGCGTTGGCAAAGTGCTGGCCGACTTCGCCGGTTACCGTGCGCTGCCGGCGCTGTCTTCGCTGCTGCTGTGGATCGCGTACTGGATCATCGTCTGGGCGCTGCTGCGCTGGGCGGGCGGACGGCCCGCGCCCGTGGCCGCAGCCCGGGCAGCATCCTGATTCCGGTGTTTTCTCCGGACTGATTTTCTTAAGGTTTGACCATGGCTGCTGCACTCGGGAGGGCAACCTCCCGCATCGCCGACTTCCTCCGTGACCATGCCCCGCTGTTGCGCAAGCTGCAGTGGGGCATTGTCGCGTTGTACGCGTTCCTTCTCATCGTGCCCGCGCTGCTGCCGCTGCCCGATAACGCGGCGTCGGTGTTCAACAACCTGACCGTCGTGGCGCAGTTCGCGTTCTGGGGCGTGTGGTGGCCGTTCGTGCTGATCTCGATGCCTATCCTGGGACGCGCGTGGTGCGGCTGGTTGTGTCCGGAAGGCATGCTGACCGAATGGGCCAGCGAGCGCGGCCAGGGCCGCGCCATTCCCAAGTGGATGCGCTGGGGCGGCTGGCCCTTCGTGGCCTTCGCGCTGACGACCATCTATGGCCAGCTCGTCAGCGTCTATCAATATCCGTTGGCGGTTCTTGCCGTGCTGGGCGGGTCTACCGTGGCGGCCATGATCGTCGGCTGGCGCTATGGCCGCAGCAAGCGTGTGTGGTGCAAGTATCTCTGCCCGGTCAATGGCGTGTTCAACCTGCTGGCCAAGCTGGCGCCCTGGCACTTCAAGGTCGACGAGGAAAAGTGGCGCCATCCCGTCATCCGCATCGAGCCCATCAACTGTGCGCCGCTGGTGCCGCTGCGCCACATGAAGGGCGCGGGCGATTGCCACGTCTGTGGACGGTGCAGTGGCTATCGCGGCGCCATTGCACTGACACCCCGCTCGCCTGAAGAAGAGATCGTGCACGTGGCCGACGGCGATCCGTGGCAGACGGCATTGCTGTGTTTCGGCCTGATGGGCATCGCGATCGGCGCGTTCCTCTGGAGCGCCAGCCCCTGGTTCGTGACGGCCAAGCAGTGGGCCGCGACCTGGCTGGTCGAGCACGACATCCTGTGGCCGCTGATGGACAACGCGCCGTGGTTCATCCTGACGCACTACCCGGACGTGAATGACAGCTTCTCGTGGCTCGACGGGGCCGGCATTTTGCTGTTTGTGGTCGGGGCCACGGTATGCGTCGGGGGCGCGACCTTCCTGTCGCTGTGGATCGCCGATCGCATTGCGCCTGCCGCGCCCGTGCCGCCGGCGCCCCTTAATTCCCATGCGGCCCATGCGCCGGTATCGCGCTGGGGGCGGGCCGGGCTGCACAAGCTGGCGCAGGCGCTGATTCCGTCGGCCGGCATCGGCGTGTTCCTGGGCCTGTCCGCCACGACGATCACGCTGCTCAAGCATGAAGGCGTGCAGGCGGCATGGGCCACGCCGGTGCGGTTCACGCTGCTGACGCTGGCGGTGCTGTGGACGCTGCGTCTTTACGCGCGCCTGTTGAACGCGCGACCGGTCGGCATGATGCGCAAGGTTGGCGCGGGTCTGGTGCTGGCGGCCGGCTTGGCGCCGTTCTGCACTGCGTGGGTGCTGTTCTTCGCGATCTGGTAAGCGCTCGGCGGAACGACTGCGATACAGTGGGGGCTTCCCCGGCGCCGCCGGCATTTCCCCACTGCTATCCGCCATGGCTTCCTACGCGTTTCGACTTCTCAACGTATTTGCGTCTTCCACGTTCAGCGGCAATCAGCTCTGCGTGTTTGAAGACGCCCGCGGCATGGACGACGCCACCATGCTCAATCTCGCGGCGCAATTCAATCTGTCCGAGACCACGTTCATCCTGCCTTCTGAGCAGGCCGACGCGCGCGTGCGGGTCTTCACACCGGGCTTTGAAATGAAGTTCGCCGGGCATCCGGCCATCGGCACCGCGCAGGTCGTGCGCGACCTGCGGCAGACCGGCGACGCATTGACGCTGGAGTTCCAGGCGGGCGTCGTGCCGCTGTCTTGCACCGGCGACGCGTGGACCTTCACCGCGCCGTGTCCCGGCGGTGTCCGCACCGCGGCGCCCAAGCTGGATGCCGCCGCCATTGCCGAGCTGGTGGGGCTGGACAAGGACGATCTGCTGGCGGACCCCATCTGGGTAGACACCGGCGCGGACCAGTTGCTGGTGCCGCTTGCCAGCGTGAACGCGGTGCGCCGGGCCAAGCCGGACGCGTCGCTGCTCGGCCGCTGGCAGACCAGCAGCCTCGAACGCAAGTCGCTCTATGTGTTTGCATTCGACGAAGGCAATGTCCAGGCGGATCGGCAGGTTGTCGTTGCCCGCTATTTCTACGCCACGCCGGGCGGCGCGATCAACGAGGATCCCGGCACCGGTTCGGCTTGCGCCAACCTCGGCGGATGGCTGCTGCATCGCAAGGCTGCGCTGCCGGCGGGCGTGCTGGTGGAGCAGGGCGACCAGACCGGCCGCCCCTGCCGCCTGCAGCTGGATGTCTCGACCGATGGCCGCATCCAGGTGGGCGGGCGCGCGCTGGAAATCGGCCGTGGCGCCGTCACGGTGTAGCAAAACGCGCATCCCAACACGCGCATGTAAAAGCCAAACGTGAAAACGGCGCCTGTGTTTGCACAGGCGCCGTTTTCAAATCAGGCGTCGATTAAATCGATGCCGTGATTACTTGCGGTTCTTGGCCGGATCAACCTTGATGTTGTTCTTGACCTGCTTGACGCCTTCGACGCCACGGGCGACCTTGGCGGCATGATCCGCTTCGGCAGCGGTGCCCACGGTGCCGGTCAGCGTGGCTTCGCCGTTGTTGGTTTCGACGGCGATTTCCAGTGCGCTCAGCTGCTTGTCGGCAACAAAGGCGGCCTTGACCTTGGTGGTCACGGTGGCGTCGGACGCGTATTCACCCACGGACTGTTTCGGCTTGCCGTCATCGGCGGCAAAAGCCATGGAAGTGAAGACAGCGCCAGTACCCAGTGCGGCGGCGGCGATCAGCTTGCGAATTTCCATAGTAATGCTCCTTTTTCTAGGTGTTCAGCGCGTTCAGGACGCTATGACGATCTACAAATGCTCAGATGCGGGTTCTATTTCTTGCGGAAGGCGCCGCCCAGAATGGACAGCAGAGCCAGGACCAGAAAGACGAAGAACAGGATCTTGGCAATCCCCGCGGCGCCGGCGGCGATGCCGCCGAACCCCAGGACAGCCGCGATGATCGCGATAACGAAGAAAACTACGGCGTAATGCAACATGTCAGCTTCTCCTGGTGGTTATAAGAATCAGGGATTGCGGTCGAAGAAGTCGCGGACTTCCTTTTGCGCCTCATCCTTGGTCTTGCCGTAGCGTTCCTGAATCAGACCTGCCAGGCGCTCGGCGTTGCCTTCGGTACGGGTCAGTTCGTCGTCGGTGAGTTCACCCCAAGCCGCCTTGGCCTTGCCCGTCAGTTGCTTCCACTTTCCGGCGATGATGTCGTTGTTCATGGTGACCTCTCTCTGGTTACGTGCGGCGGCAGGTTCATGGCCTATGAAGCTGCCGGAACGCGTTGTGTTGGGAACTGATCAGCTAGGTTCTAAGCTACGAGTCGCCCCCTGGGGCTGTCAAACGACGCTGTGGAGAAATGTAACTGCGCCTCTGCGGAAAAAGGCCTGCATTTGAGACGAGAAATCGCGTCCCGGGCACATCAGGATCGAGTTACATTTGAGCAACCATTTGACCCCTTTTGTGCGCGGCTAGTAACCGATCCGCTCTCGAAAGCCAGCGTTGGCGCGGCTGGCCGGGCAGGGCGCATGCCGGTATAGTCCACACGGAACCGGCTGGCGGTTCGACTCGCAAAGGGAGAAAAGCTCGCATGACGAAACGACTTTGCAGCGCCATTTTGCTGGCGCTTGGTGCCGTGGCAGCCGTGGGATGCACGCACGTGACGGACCGGTACCAGGCCTCGGCGCCCGTCTCATCCCCGCACGGCTGACGGCATAGCGAGACCGAAAAAAAAACGGGGCGCCTGGGGCGCCCCGTCTGTTTTTCCGCCGCGCCGTTCAGGGCTGGGCGATGCGCTTGGCGATGTGGTCCAGCGCTTCTTCCACCTGATCGACCAGGATCAGGCAAAGGTCGCCGGCATTCAGGCGCGCCAGCGCCGTGTCGATCGCCAGGAACTCGCCGTGGATCTCGTCGATCTGCGTAGTGCGGCTTGCGCCCACCAGGCCCTGCTGCAGCAGGGCAAGCACTTCCCCGTCCTCGCGGCCGCGTTGGCACTGGTCCTGGTAAAGCAGTACGTCGTCGAAGGCGGCGCCTAGGATTTCGGTCTGCATGCGGATGTCTTCGTCGCGGCGGTCGCCCGCGCCGCTGATGACGACCGAGCGGCGGTTGGCCGGCATGGCGTCCACGGCACGCACCAACGCCTGGATGGCGTCGGGGTTGTGGCCGTAGTCGGCGATTACCGTGGCGCCGCGGTAGTCGAACACGTTGAAGCGGCCGGGAGCGGTCTGCGCGTCGTTGACGAACGTGGCCAGTCCGCGGCGCACGACATCCCAGCCCAGGTCCAGCGCCCATGCCGCCGCAATCGACGCCATTGCGTTCTCGACCTGGAAGGTGATCGTGCCGTTGCGGGTCAGCGGGATCTCGGCCAGCGGGAAACGCACTTCGTCGGCGCCTTGTGCCGCGACGATGGCATCGCCATCGCGATAGACCGAGCGCAGGCCCTGCGCGCGGTGCGTGGCCAGCACGGGATGGTTGCGGTCTTCGGCAAAGTAGGTGATCGAGCCCGGGCAGCTTGTGGCCATCTCGGCCACGATGGGATCGGCCGCGTTCAGCACGGCCATGCCCGAGGGATGCACGTGCTGGACGATGACGCGCTTGACCACGGCCAGATCCTCGACCGTGCTGATGTAGCCGAGCCCCAGGTGGTCGCCCATGCCGATGTTGGTGACGATGGCGACGTTGCAGCGGTCGAACGCCAGGCCTTCGCGCAGGATGCCGCCGCGCGCGGTTTCGAACACCGCGGCATCCACGTCCGGGTGCATCAGCACGCTGCGCGCGCTGCGCGGGCCGCTGCAGTCGCCGGTGTCGATGCGCAGATTGTCGACGTACACGCCGTCGGAGTTCGTCATGCCCACACGATTGCCGGCCGCGCCCAACAGGTGCGCGGTCAGGCGGACCGTGGTGGTCTTGCCGTTGGTGCCCGCGACGGCCACGACCGGAATGCGGCCGTCGTCGCCGTCCGCGAACATGTTGGCGATGATGGCTTCGCCCACTGCGCGGCCCTTGCCGAACGAGGGGTTCAGGTGCATGCGCAGGCCAGGCGCCGCGTTGACCTCGACGACGCCGCCGTGCTGGTCTTCCAGCGGGTACTGCACGGTCTCGGCGACCACGTCCACGCCGCAGATGTCCAGGCCGATCATGCGGGCCGCGGACACCGCGCGCGCCGCCATTTCGGGATGGACCTCGTCGGTCACGTCGGTGGCCGAGCCGCCGGTGCTCAGGTTGGCGTTGTTGCGCAGGAAGATCAGCGTGCCAGAGGGCGGCACGGAGTCGGCGTCAAATCCCTGCTTTTTCAGCGTCGCCAGCGCGATGTCGTCGAAACGGATCTTGGTGAGCGAGGTGGCGTGGCCGTCGCCGCGCAACGGGTCGGCGTTGACCTGATCGACCAGTTGGCGGATGGTCTGTTGCCCGTCGCCCGTCACCTGCGGGGGATCGCGGCGCGAGGCCGCGACCAGCGCGCCGCCCACCACCAGCAGGCGGAAATCGTGGCCCGGAATGTAGCGTTCGACGATGACCTCGGAGCTGATCTCTTCGGCGACTTCAAAGGCCTGGATCACGCGCTCGCGGGTTTCGATGTTGACCGCGACGCCCCGGCCCTGGCTGCCGTCGCGCGGCTTGACCACGACCGGGCCGCCCAGTTCCTGCGCCGCTTCCCAGGCTTCCTCGGCGGTCGTCACGGAACGACCCATCGGCACCGGCACGCCCGCGGCGTCCAGCAGCATCTTGGTCAGGTCCTTGTCCTGCGCGATGGATTCGGAGATGGCGCTGGTCAGGTCGGTTTCGGCCGCCTGGATGCGGCGCTGCTTGCTGCCCCAGCCGAACTGCACCATGCTGCCTTGCGTGAGGCGGCGGTAGGGGATGTTGCGCGCCGTGGCGGCGTTCACGATAGAGCCGGTGCTGGGCCCCAGGCGCACGTCTTCGTCCAGCTCGCGCAGACGCTTCAGGGCGTCGGCAATGTCGAACGGCGTGTCGTCGAGCGCGGCGCGCACGAGATCCTGCGCCAGTTCCATCGCCAGCTTGCCGACTTCTTCTTCGCTGTACTCGACCACGACCTGGAACACGCCCGGCTCGATGGTGGAGGCGGTGCGGCCGAACGTGACGGGGCAGCCGGCATGCGCCTGCATTGTCAGCGCGACGATCTGCAGCACGTGGGCGATGGACACCGCGCCCTGGTGGCCTTCGGGGCGCAGCAGCCCGGTTTGCGGCAGCCGCGCGCGCAGGCGGGCTTCGAAGCCGGAGGCCGGCATCAGTCCGGCGGCGCTCTGTTGCATGCCGATGGTGCCGCCGGTGTAGAGCACCAGCAGGCGTTCGATTGATTGGTTCACATGCGCTCCTCGCTCATTCGGCGCAGGCCATCAGGAATACGGCGGATGGGGCCAGCCCCGTGCGCGGTTGCGCAGAGGGCTGGCCGATCGCGGCGGAGCGTTAGCGGCGCTCGGTGGTGTCCGGCGTGGCGGACATGTTGGCCTTCCACACCGCCGGGTCGAGATCCAGGTCGGCGAAGTCCTTTGGATCGAGCACGGGTTGCTCGATGCCGGCGCGGATCTGGCGATCGTAGTCGCGCATCAGGCGCAGGCCGACCTTGAACAGCAGGGCCACGGCGATCAGGTTGGCGATGGCCAGCAGACCCATGGTCACGTCGGCGAAGGCGAACACGGTGCCCAGGTCCTGCACCGAACCCCAGAGCACAAGGATGACCACCAGGATGCGGTAGATCACCACCGGCATGCGCTTCTCGGTGAAGAAGCCCAGCGCGTTTTCACCCAGGTAGTAGTTGTAGATCAGCGTGGTGAAGACGAACAGCAGCAGCGCGATGGTGATGAATACCCGACCCCACTCGCCAACCACGGCCGCCATGGCGGTCTGCGTCAGCACCACACCGGCCTGGTCCATACCCGGCTCGTAGACGCCCGAGAGCAGGATGATCA
>DMTA01000178.1 GCA_003454835.1 Achromobacter sp.
CACGCCGGCATGCCCTGCCTGCCCCCCGCCACGCCCCGCCACTATCACCAGGTCTGGACGCGCGATCCGCACGCCGGCCACACGCGCGTCCTGCGCGGCGCCGGCGTCCTGCTGATGGGACTGGCGATCCTTCCCTGCGTCGGCCTGTGGGGCGACGTGTTGGGCATGGTGGTCTGGCTGGGCTGGCTGTCCGCAGGCGCACTGCTTTGGTTCGGCCTGCTGTCCTGGTCCCCGCGTCCGGCCGCCGGCACGGCGGCGGTGGCCGTCGCGATCTCCCTGCTGGGCGTGGGCATCGGCTTCTGATTCGGCCGCGCCGGCCCGGGCCGGCAGGTGCGACCGATCGCCGCATTGCGCAATTTCACGGCGGGTTTCGGCCATTTGATGCGGGTCAACCGGCGCTCATATCCGGACCAGTCGGCGCAGTTTCAGCACCATATGTAGTGATAGAGTCTTCGCACTCCACTACATATGGTGCCAATAATGGAAATCCAACATATCCTCAAGCGCGACGGCCGCGTCGTTGCATTCGATAGCGAAAAGATCGCGCAAGCCATGGCGGCGGCGGGCCAAAGCACCGGGGAGTTGGACCTGCAAGCCGCGCGCGCGCTGACCGGCACCGTCATTGCAAAGCTGGACGGCAACGTCTGCCCCGGCGTCGAAACCATCCAGAACCGCGTCGAAGATGTGCTGGTCCAGGCCGGCCACTGGCGCACGGCGCGCGCCTACATCGTCCACCGCGAGCAGCACGCACGCCTGCGTTCGCTGCGCCACACGCTGGTCGACGTTGAAAGCGCCATGGAAGAATATCTGGAACAGCGCGACTGGCGCGTCAACGCCAACGCCAATCAGGGCTACAGCCTGGGCGGCCTCATCCTGAACGTCGCCGGCAAGGTCACCGCCAACTACTGGCTGTCCAACGTCTTCACACCGGAAGCCGGCCACGCCCACCGCGAAGGCGACATCCACATCCACGATCTGGACATGCTCAGCGGCTACTGCGCCGGCTGGTCGCTGCGCCAGTTGCTGACCGAAGGTTTCAACGGCATCCCCGGCAAGGTCGAATCCACGCCCCCGAAACACATGTCGGCCGCCATCGGCCAGATCGTCAACTTCCTGGGCACGCTGCAGAACGAATGGGCCGGCGCCCAGGCCTTCAGCTCGTTCGACACCTACATGGCGCCCTTCATCCGCCGCGACGCGATGACCTACGCGGACGTCAAGCAATCCATCCAGGAACTCATCTTCAACCTGAACGTGCCCAGCCGCTGGGGCACACAAACGCCCTTCACCAACCTCACGTTCGACTGGACCTGCCCGGCCGACCTGAAGGACCAGATCCCCTACGTGGGCGGCGAGGAAATGCCCTTCTCTTACGGCGACCTGCAGGCCGAGATGGACATGATCAACCGCGCCTACATCGAGGTCATGATGGCCGGCGACGCGAAGGGCCGCGTGTTCACGTTCCCCATCCCCACGTACAACATCACGCCCGATTTCGACTGGGATCATCCCAACACCGAGCGCCTCTTTGAAATGACGGCGCGCTATGGGTTGCCGTACTTCCAGAACTTCCTGAACTCCGACCTGGAGCCGCACATGGTGCGGTCCATGTGCTGCCGCCTGCAGCTCGACCTGCGCGAACTTTTGAAGCGCGGCAACGGCCTTTTCGGTTCGGCCGAGCAGACCGGATCGGTCGGCGTGGTGACGGTGAACTGCGCCCGGCTGGGCCACACCTGCCGCGGCGACGAAGCGCGGCTGATGGAGCGCCTGGACTACCTGCTGGCGCTGGGCCGCGACGTGCTGGAAACCAAGCGCAAGGTCGTGCAGCGTTACATCGACCAGGGCCTCTATCCCTACACCCGCCGATACCTGGGCACCCTGCGCAATCACTTCAGCACGCTGGGCGTGAACGGCATCAACGAGATGATCCGCAACTTCACGGACGACGCCGAAGACGTGACCACGCCCGCCGGCCACGCCTTTGCCGTCCGCCTTCTGGACCGCGTGCGCCAGCGCATGACCGAATTCCAGGAAGAAACCGGCCACCTCTACAACCTTGAAGCCACGCCGGCCGAAGGCACCACGTACCGATTCGCCCGCGAAGACCGCAAGCGCTACCCCGGCATCCTGCAGGCGGGCACGGACGCCCAGCCCTACTACACCAACTCCAGCCAGTTGCCGGTGGGCTACACGGACGATCCCTTCCACGCGCTGCAACTGCAGGAAACCCTGCAAAGCAAGTACACCGGCGGCACCGTGCTGCATCTGTACATGAACGAGGCCGTCTCCACCGCCGAGGCCTGCAAGCAGCTCGTGCGCCGCGCGCTCAGCAATTTCCGCCTGCCGTACATCACGGTCACGCCCACGTTCTCCATCTGCCCGAATCACGGCTATCTGGCCGGGCACCACGAGTTCTGCCCCAAGTGCGATGCGGAACTCCTGGCCAAGCAATCGGCATGCTGCACCCCGGCGTAGCCCTGCCGGGATCCAGGGCGGCGCGCAACCATCCGGCGCGCGCCGGCCTTCACCCGCCGGGCATGCGTCCGGCATCACTTTCCGAGGAAATCCTATGCAAACCTTGACCGCTCCCGTCGCCACGTCCGCTCCCGCTGTCCAACTGGACGACAGCCAGCGCGTGCGTTGCGAAGTCTGGACCCGGGTGATGGGCTACCACCGCCCGGTTTCTTCCTTCAACACCGGCAAACAGGGCGAATTCAATGAGCGCCGCTTCTTCGTCGAACGCAGTGCCTGAAGGCGGATCGCCCCAGGGCAACTCGCAGGCCGGCGGCGCCGGCCGGCCCGCCGCCCAGGCCATTCGCCTGCTGGCGGATCGGCCGGCCTATGCCGCACCGCCGCAGCCGGTCATCCAGCCCCTGCCCCGGCACTCGCCCGCCGTGGGCGGGTTGGTGCCTTTTTCCACCGTCGACTGGCCCGGCCAGCTGGCGGCGGTCGTCTTCATTTCGGGCTGCCCGTGGCGCTGCCACTATTGCCACAACGTCGAACTGCAGACGCGCGCCGCCCGCTATGACTGGCGCGAGGTCCGCGCCTTCCTCGAAACCCGCAAAGGCCTCCTGGATGCCGTCGTATTTTCCGGCGGCGAGCCGCTGAGCGAACCGCGCCTGCCCGCCATGATCCGCGACGTCAAACGCATGGGCTATCGCGTGGGGCTGCACACCGCAGGCATCTACCCGCTACGGCTGGCCGACGTGCTGCGTCATCTGGATTGGGTGGGCATGGACATCAAGGCGGACGCCAAGGGTTACGACGACATCACCGGCCGGCGCGATTCCCAGCGTCCGGCGCTGGCGTGCCTGACGCAGCTGCTATCCGCCGGCCTGGATTTCGAATGCCGCATCACCTGGCATCCCGACTGGCTGGACGAATCGCGGCTGATGGCGCTGGCGCGGGAACTCGCGCGCCGCGGCGTGCGCCGCTTTGCGGTGCAGGCTGCGCGC
>DMTA01000340.1 GCA_003454835.1 Achromobacter sp.
GTCGTCCAATGCCATCGTCGTCTTCCTTCAGTCGATCTTGATGTTGGCCCGCTGCGCCACTTCACGCATGACGGGCAGTTCCTGCTGAATCAGCGCCTCGCCTTCAGCGGCGCTGGCGAAGGCGGCTTCGAAGCCTTGCGCCTCCAGGCTCTTGACCACTTCGGGCGATTCGACGGTGGCCTTGAGCGCCTTCTCCAGCCGCGTCTTCACGTCGGCCGGCAGGCCACGCGGCGCGGCGACCATCAGCCACGTATCCATCGCGACCGAGGGATAGCCCTGTTCCGCGAACGTCGGCACGTCAGGCAGGAACGCGGAGCGCTTGGGCGCGGACACCGCCAGGACGCGGACCTTGCCCTGCTTGCTTTGCGGCAGGGCCGCGGCCACGGTGTCGACCGAGAACGGAATCTGTCCGCCGATCAGGTCAGTCATCGCGGGCGAGCTGCCCTTGTACGGCACGTGCGTCATCTTCAGCTTGGCGGCCGAGGTAAAGGCCTCACCCACGAAATGCGCGGTGGTGCCGGTGCCGAACGATCCGTACGGCGGCTGATCGTGAGCCGGATCCTTCACGTAGGCCACGAACTCCTTCAGGTCCTTGACCGGCACCTTGGGATTCGCAAGCAGCGCCAGGCCAGTGCGGCCGACAATGCCGATCGGCTCGAAGCTCTTGACCGGGTCGTACGGCAGGTTGGCTTGAATGGCCGGGTTGACCGTGAACGTCGTGCCCGAACTGACCAGCAGCGTGTAGCCGTCCGGCGCGGCCTTGGCGACGAAGCTGGCGCCGATCACCGTGCCCGCGCCGGCGCGGTTTTCCACTACGATAGTGCGCCCCAATTCCTGCCCCAGTTTCTGCGCCACCACGCGGCCCAGCACATCGGTGGCGCCACCCGGCGGGAAAGGCACGACCAGCGTAAGCGGACGGCTGGGATAGGCGTCCTGGGCCACCGCGGGCGCAACGGCGCCGACGGTGCTGGCAAACGCGAGACTGACTGCAAGAAACGAGGTTTTCATGGCGGTGCTCGATGGGAGGGGGTGGAAAAGCGGCGCGTCTGTCGGCGCCTAGTTGTCGGCCGCGAGCGATCGCCCGCGGCTCAGGAATCGGTCATATTCTTCGTCAGGCACGAACAACCCGCCGGTGGTCCAGGCCAGATGCGTCGCGCGGGCCAGATGCGCGTCAAGGCCATGCGCGTGCAGCCATGCGCGACCGGCGTCGGTGCCGCACAGATGGCGCGGACCGCTGAAGCCGGCGGCGGCAGACGGTTCGATGCGCAGGCCTTCGCTGTCCTTGAGCCGCGCCAGGTCGGCGTACAGCGTGTCGTCTTCAACGGTGTAGACGCCGCGCAGTTGCGCGCCCACCGCCGCATACGCCAATTCGGACGCCGTCGGAACCGCCAGGCCGTCGGCCTCGGTCACGTTGGTCAGGCCGACGTCGTATACCGACGCGGATGCCGGCGCCCCCGGCAGCTCGCCCTGGCCCGCCATCATGCGCACCAGGAAACACGGCGACTGCACCGGCTCGGCGAAGAAGCAATGCACGTGGGGGCCATACAGTTGCGTCAGGCCGAAGGCGATGCCGCCCGGCGCCCCGCCCACGCCGCAAGGCAGGTAGACAAACAGCGGATGCTCGGCATCGACCCGCACGCCCGCTTCGATCAATTGAACGCGCAGGTGCAGCGCGGCGGCGGCGTAGCCCAGGAACAGGGACGCCGACCGCTCGTCGTCAACGAAATAGCCAAAGGGATCGGCTTCGACCTGCGCGCGGCCCGCAGCCACGGCCTTTTCATAATCGCCCGCGTGTTCAACGACTTCAACGCCGCGCGCCCGCAGACGCGCCTTCTTCCATTCCTTGGCGTCGGCAGACATGTGCACGGCCGACCGGAACCCCAGCGCCGATGCAATCACGCCGATCGACAGGCCCAGGTTGCCCGTGGAACCTACGGCGACCTGATAGCGGCCAAACACGGCGCGGGCCTCGGGGCGGGCAAGCTTGCGGTAATCGTCGCCTGGAAGCAGCAACCCTTCGCGCAGCGCCAGCGATTCCGCGAACTCCAGGACTTCGTGAATGCCACCGCGCGCCTTGATCGAACCGGCCACCGGCAAGGCGTGGTCCGCCTTGATCCACAACCGGCCGGCGTCCGGCGGCAAGCCGATCGCGACCTGCATGGCGGCGGCGGGGAGCAGTGGCGACTCGATCACCCCGCCTGTCTCGGCCAACTCGGGAAACAGCTCGGCCAGCAGCGGCGCAAACCGTGCGAAGCGCTCCTGCGCCGACAGCACCTGATCCATCAGGAAGTGCGCGCCCGGTCCTGTGGCGGGCGCGGGCATGTCCGGACCGGTCCACAGCACGGGCTTGGCCTGCCGCAGGGAATCCAGAACGGGAAATCGGGAGGAAGCGTCGGATTGAAACATGGCTGTGGTAGCGAATGGAAAGCGCAAATAATGCCCACATCCTAGAGGCGGCCCACGCTTTGCAGCAATATCAATGGTTAGAATTCTTCTTTGCGTTTTCCGCAAACCTTGGAACCGACCATGAACCCTCGCGTCCTGCAGGAGATTTCCCTGCGATATTTCCTTGAAGTCGTGCGCACCGGCTCGGTCAGCGAAGCTGCGGGGCGGCTGGATGTGGCCCCCTCGGCCGTCAGCCGTCAGATCGCCCGCATCGAGCGGGAACTCGGCACCTTGCTCTTCGAGCGCCGCGCGCGCGGCATGGTCCCGAACGCCGCCANNAGCGCATGCAGCAGGACGTGGAACGGGTGGCGGGCGACATCCTGGCGCTGCGCGGCCTACGGCAGGGCCATGTGCGCATCGTCAGCACCGAGGGCTATGCGTCGGAGTTCGTGCCGGCGGCCATCGCGGCCTTCCGGCAGCACTATGCGGGTATCCGGTTTTCGCTGGACGTGTGCTCGCCGCAGGAGATCCCCCAGCGCATCCGGGACGGCTCGGCGGATATCGGCATCACCCTCAGCCTCACGTCGCAGCGCGACATCCGGGTGGAAGCGCGCGTGCCAGC
>DMTA01000316.1 GCA_003454835.1 Achromobacter sp.
GCCGGGTCGCACCGGCGTGCGCCAGCGGACTTCGCCCAGGCCGGGCGAACCGAAGGACTCGGAATCGTGCAGGGCGGCGTCGACCGCCATGCGCATGGCCAGCGCGCAGGTATGCCAGCCGCTGGAGATCAGGCCGCCCCACCGGCCTGCCGCGGCGCGCTGCGGATCGGTGTGAAACCACTGGGGATCGTACTTGCGGGCAAACTCCAGGATCTCAGCTTCCGTCACGGTGACCGGTCCGCCCTTGATCACCATGCCGTCCTTGAATTCTGCGAACTTCATGTTGTTTTTCCCCGTGCAAACGAAATCGGCGCGCCCAGGCGCGCCGACCGTCACGCATCTGTTGTTGTGGTCAGTAAGTCTCGAAGTGCAGCCGGCCTTCGCGGCGCAGCGCTTCGTGCAGGATAGACCAATCCTCGCCCGACTGCACCACCACTTCGCGCAGCGCGTCCAGCACGCCGACCTCCATGCCCTTCAGGCCGCAGACGTAGATGCAAGTGTTGCGATCGGCCAGCAATTCACGTACCTGCGCGCCACGCTCGCGGATCAGGTCCTGCACGTAGCGCTTGGGCTGGCCGGGTTCGCGCGAGAGCGCCAGGTTGATGTCGATGAAGTCGCGCGGCAGCTTCATCAACGGGCCAAAGTACGGCAGTTCGCGTTCAGTGCGCGCGCCAAAGAAAAGCATCAGCTTGCCGATGTCCGCCGTGCCGATCAGCCGGCGGCTGCGCTCGGTCATGGCCCGCATCGGCGCAGAACCGGTACCCGTGCAGATCATGATGAGATTGGCCTTCGGATGATTCGGCATCAGAAACGTATGGCCGAACGGGCCGATCACCTGCACGGTGTCGTTCTTGGCGAGATCGCACAGATAGTTGGAACACACGCCATGCGCGGCCTCACCGCCGTGGTCCTGCGTGACGCGCTTTACCGTCAGCGACAGGTTGTTGTACCCGGCCCGTTCGCCGTCGCGCGGGCTGGCCAGCGAATACTGGCGCGCGTGATGCGGCCGGCCCAGCCCATCCACGCCCGGCGGCAGGATACCGATCGACTGTCCTTCCAACACCGGAAACGGGTGCTCGCCGAAGTCCAGAACGATGTGATGGATATCGCTTTCCGTGTCGGCGCCGGTGACGCGGTAGTTGCCCACCACCGTCGCGGTGATGGGCGTCTTGTGCGTGTAGAGATTCACGTAGGGGTGCGCGGCCGACCACGGAGGGATGGCCGCGCCGGGCGACACAAGCGTCGCCGGCGGCGTTGCCGGTTCAGCCTGCGGATCCGCCGCGGCCTGCTGCGCGGCATCGCCCGCGCCAGCCGCATCCAGCGGCAACGACTTTTCCTGCGGCAGCTCTTCCCAGCCGAACTGGTCCTGCACGGAATAGGCTTCGGCCCGCACCACCAGCCGCCAGTTGTCGATCGAACCCGTCGGGCACGGCGGCACGCACGCCATGCAGCCGTTGCAGATTTCCGGATCCACCACGTAGTTGTTCGAATCGTGCGTGATCGCATCGACCGGACAGGTCTCTTCGCAGGTATTGCAGCGGATGCAGATCTCGGGATCGATCAGATGCTGCTTCAGGACTTCCACCGGTAATGGGGCGTTCATCGCCGTCCTCCCAAACGCGCGGGCGCGCGGCCCGCGCGGCCATCAGTTGAAACGCACGTACTCGAAATTCACCGGCTGGCGGTTGACGCCCATGACGGGCGGCGCGATCCAGTTGGCGAATTTGCCCGGTTCCGTGACCCGGCCCATCAGCGACGCGACGAACGCGCGATCTTCCGGCGTGGGCAGCCACTTGTGCTGGTTGGCCTGCCATTGCGATTCGGACACGATCTCGCCTTCGGGGGACATGCGGATGCCGGCCAGCGTGCCGATCTGGCGGTTGAACGCCTTGTGCGGCACCTGCAGGCGAAAGGCCAGGCCGCTCTTTTCGATGACCTTGTTCCAGCGGCCAATACCGGCCACCGAGTCGCGGATAAAGTCATCGCGCAGGACCTCGTTCAGCGCGTTCAGCATCGGCACCTCGATCTCCGTCAGCTTGCCGTTGCTGACGTTCAGCACGCGGTAGGTGTCGTTCTTGAGCTGGTGGTCGTCGTTGCGTTTGGTCTCTTCGTAGCGGCCTTTCAGGCCCGAGCCGTAGAAGATGGCGGCGTTGGACGACTGGTCCGCGCCGAAGAGGTCAATGGTGACGCTGTAGTGGAAGTTCAGGTAGCGCTGGATGGTGGGCAGGTCGATCACGCCCGCGGCGCGCACCGCTTGCGGATCGTCGGTCTTCAGTTCCTTCATCACTTCGCAGGTGCGCTGGATGACGCGCGAGATGCCGGACTCGCCCACGAACATGTGATGCGCTTCCTCGGTCAGCATGAACTTGGTCGTGCGCGCCAATGGATCGAAGCTGGATTCGGCCAGCGCGCACAACTGGAACTTGCCGTCGCGGTCGGTGAAGTACGTGAACATGTAGAACGCCAGCCAGTCCGGCGTCTTTTCGTTGAAGGCGCCCAGGATGCGCGGGTTGTCGGAATCGCCCGAGCTGCGCTGCAACAGCGCGTCGGCTTCCTCGCGGCCGTCGCGCCCGAAGTAACGATGCAGCAGGTAGACCATGGCCCACAGATGGCGCCCTTCTTCGACGTTGATCTGGAACAGGTTGCGCAGGTCGTACTGCGACGGCGCGGTCAGGCCCAGGTGGCGCTGCTGCTCGATCGACGCGGGTTCGGTGTCTCCCTGCGTGACGATGATGCGGCGCAGGTTGGCGCGATGTTCGCCGGGCACGTCCTGCCAGACGTCGCGGCCGATGTTTTCGCCGAAATGGATCTTGCGCTGGCCATCCTGAGGCGCCAGGAAGATGCCCCAGCGGTAATCCGGCATGCGCACGTGATTGAAGTGCGCCCAGCCGTCGGGCTCGACGCTGACCGCCGTGCGCAGGTAGACGTCGAAACCATGCGAACCGTCGGGGCCCATGTCCTGCCACCACTGCAGGTAGTTGGGCTGCCAGTGTTCCAGCGCGCGTTGCAGCGTGCGGTCGCCGGACAGGTTGACGTTGTTGGGGATCTTGTCGGTGTAGTTGATGCCGGACATGTCTCTCTCCTGATTCTTGGAATGGGGCCGCCAGCCGCGCGGCGCTTGAGTTTCAGGGCCTGCGGGCAGGCGCGCGTGGCGCCATGCCGCCCGAGGGCCGAACGCTTGCCGCTCAGACGCGGTTCCAGTCGAATGCCGCCTGCTCGCCCTTGCCGTACAGCTTGAGCGCGCCCTTATCGCCCGCCGCGTTGGGGCGGTTGAAGATCCAGTTCTGCCAGGCCGTCAGCCGGCCGAAGATGCGGGTTTCCATGGTTTCCTGGCCGCCGAAGCGCAAGTTGGCTTCCAGTCCGGTCAGCGCATCGGGCGACAGCGCGCGGCGTTCTTCCAGCGCCAGCCGCACTTCGTCGTCCCAGTCGATGCTGTCGGGCGCGTAGGTGACGAGGCCCAGCTCCAGCGCGGCGGATGCCGACAGGCTGCGACCGGCCTGCG
>DMTA01000183.1:0-2387 GCA_003454835.1 Achromobacter sp.
CGGAAAGCGCGCTGTAAGGCATTGCCGCTGCGCTCGCCGTTGCGCGGCGCTACCGACTGCGCCGCGGAACGGCGGCATCGGCGATGGCCTTTGTCAGCATCGCCTTGTTGCCGCCGCGTGGCCAGCCCACCACCCGCGCGACGACCCCGCCGTCGCGCAGGATGTAGAACGTGGGTGTTCCCCAGTAGCCGACCTCTGAAAAGCCGGACTGACGGGCCACAATGTGGATCGGCAGGTCAGGATGACGGTCGTTCCAATCCCTGAAGATGCGCGGATCGAGCGTTCCATCCTGCGGCGACAGCCACAGGGCGCGTGGACCGGAAAGCACTCGCATCAGCTCGGGGTCTGTGCGGGCGGCTTCTGCGGCCGCCCGCGTGAAGCCGCAGGCAGGATGCGCCATGACGATGATGTCCAAGGATGCCAGGTCGGCCTGAGCCGAGCTGAAGCTCTCGCCATCGGGGCCAGGAGTCCAGTATTCGAGCGGCCTGATGACATCGGGAAATCGCGGGACGGGACGGCCATTGAACGCCGCCAGCCACGGCGATGCGGGCGTCAACGCAGTGGCATCACGGCTCAGCATGGCAATGGCTGCTCCGGCGCGTGCATCGGCAGGATGCAGCTCACCTCGCCTGCGCAGCTCGAGGCCCACGCGCAGTGCAATGGTCGAGTAGCGCGGCTGTTTGCTTGCCACAGCGGCCGCGTGGGTCGCCCTCAGCAGTACCCGCAGGTCAGATGCAGCCAGCGAGGACAGCGTACCGGTGTGAGGCAGGACACTGGTGTCGAATACACGATCAACCTGCGCCCCGCGCTCGCGCCAGTCATGATCCGGCCCCGAGAGTCTTTCCCACGTTCGCTGCACGATGGCGTGGCCCTCCTCCAGCGATTCGCCGGCGGCACAGGGAAAGGACAGGATCACCGCCAGCATGGTGGCGACCGGAAGAAACCCACGCATGACGGTGCGTGGGAGCCGCAGGGCCATGATCAGCAGTTGGACGTGCATATGTGCGCCGTCGATTCCTCGCAGGTCGCGTGCGAGATGCACTTGTAGCCGGGATAGTCCGCCTCGTTGCAGTGTTCTCCCACACCACAACGCAGGCTGCGCGCAGAATCCAGGATCTGCAGAACCTGCTGGTCTTCCTCCGAATTGACCCTGACATCAGGCATGACGGCCACCAGATGCTGGAAGCCAAAGGGTTTGAGAACACGCTGGATGTCCGCAGCGCCCAGTTCGCGGACGAGATCGGAGTAATCAAATGATGCCAGTCCCCTCGCGTTGAACTGCAGCGCTCCGACAAAGCGTGCACGGGCTGAGGGACTGAGCTTGTAGAGTGGGAAGGCCTCAGTCCCCTCCATCGTTCTGGCGTACGCATCAAATGATCGGCAATCAGTGATCGGCGCCGTTCGTCTGTCCAGTTCCAAGCGCTGTTCCTCAAGGTTTGCCTGGGCTGTCAGCGCTGCGGGGGATGCCTCGGCACGCGCCTGCAGTGAGGCAAGCAGAAGGATCGCTGCGACAACGGTTTTCCCTGTCCTGGAGATCATTGCGCTACCTCCTCGTTCCGGGAGATTCCGGCGCTTCAGTACTACACCTTTCTTAGCGAACTGCTGCCAGTTCGCCGTATTTTTCGTTGAATTCCTATATCCGGGTTGCACGTGCCAGGAAACACAGGTTCGCTCACGTCACAGAGAGACGAAACTCGTAAAAAGAAACGGCGCGGTTGCCCGCGCCGTTTCTGGTGACAGCTACCGCATCAACCGCATCAGAACTTCGCGGTGAACTCGACGCCGAACGTGCGCGGCTCGTTGAGGAAGCCGGTCAGGTTGTTGAAGTCGATCGCACCGACCACCCGGGTCTGGTTGGTCAGGTTGCGGCCGAACACGGCCACGTCGTACTGGCCGTAATCCCAGTTGTAGCCCACGCGCAGGCCACCTTCCAGCGAGCTGCGGCTGCGGAACTCCGGCGACTCGTACAGGAAGAAGTTCACCGGACCCTTGTAGGCCCAGTCGGTGTAGACGTAGACCTCGCTGGCATCGTTCACCGGGAAGCCGGCACGCAGGGTCAGGTTGTGGATCCACTTCGGCGCCTGCGGCAGCGGGTTGCCGTTGACCAGCGCGTAGGTGCCGCCGTTGATGATGGTGGTCGGGTCGGTGATGGTGCAGCCACCGCCGCAGATCGCCACGGCCAGATCCTTGTCCTTGATCTCGGTGTCGTTGTAGCTGCTGCCCAGGGTCATCAGCACGTGGTCGGTCAGGTACGCCTCGAAGTCCAGCTCGAAGCCCTGGCCGATGGTCTTGTCGGCGTTGAGCAGGGTGGCGGTGTTGTTGCTGCCACCCACCGCGATCAGCTGCTGGCCGTCGACGTTGTAGCGGAACACGTTGAAGCCCAGGCG
>DMTA01000183.1:2473-3426 GCA_003454835.1 Achromobacter sp.
CGCACGCCGGCGCGCAGCTTGAAGCGATCGGTCACGTCCAGGTCGCCCGAGGCGAACGCGGCCCAGGCCTTGTTGCGCTGGCTCTGCACGGCGTGGCCGGTCTGCGGGTTGCCCGGGGTCAGCGAGTCGTAGTTGAAGCTGTCGATGGTGACGTCTTCATCGAAGTAGAAGACGCCGGCCTGCCAGTCGAAGCGGCCCCACTCGTTGGATTCGACGCGGAATTCCTGCGTCCACTGGCGGTGGTGCGGCAGGCCGTCAGCCGATTCGGACGGGAACGGAATNNGCGGTTTCATAGCCGGTGATCGAGTGCAGGGTGACGCGGCCCAGGTCCCACTTGATGCGTGCGCTGCCGCCCCAGGTTTCCAGGTTGGAGAAGTTCAGGCCATCGGTGGAGACCTTGTCGCGGTCGAAGTTCTCGACCAGCGCGTTGCTGCCCTTCTGGATGATGTTGGCGCGGAACAGACGGGCGGTGCCGTTGAGCTTGCGCTTGTGCAGGTTGAACAGCGCTTCGACGTCGTCACCTTCGTACAGGAACTGCACGCGGCCAGCGGCTTCGTCATAGCCTTCGAAGCCCGAGCTCGGCGCGTTGGCGACGGTGTTGTCGACGTAGTTCTCGCGGCGCTGGTACAGCGCCGACACGCGCGCCGACCAGCGGCTGGTCAGCGGGCCGCCGTAGGCGCCCTGCACGTTCCAGGTGTCATACGTGCCGTAGGACATCTTCACGTAGCCATCGGCGTCCTGCGACGGACGGGCCGAATCGAACTTCACCACGCCGGCCGGGGTATTGCGGCCGAACAGCGTGCCCTGCGGGCCACGCAGCACTTCCACGCCGGCCAGGTCGAACAGCGGGAAGCCCTTCAGCAGCGGGCTTTCCTGCACCACGTCGTCATACACCAGCGACACCGGCTGCGAAGCGTTGAGATCGAAGTCGGTGTTGCCCAGGCCGCGGATGT
>DMTA01000186.1:0-468 GCA_003454835.1 Achromobacter sp.
ATGCCCGGCGCGACCAGCGAAAAAGCGCTGGCGGCCAGCATGACGCCGGCCCCAAAGCCGAACATGCTGTCCTGCGCTTTCTGCGGAATGGTGCGGGCAAAGAGAATGGGCAGGGTGCCGAGCGCGGTGGCGGCGGCCGCCACAAGACCGCCCAGCAGCGCGTCGGCCACGTGGGGCGCCCGCACGTCCAGGTAAGCCCAGAGCTGGTACAGGGCCAGGCAGGACACCATCACGGCCAGCGTCCAGACGCTGATGCTGGTGGCTGCCGGCCGCACGCGATGTCGGCTGAAGGTATTCATATGCGGCTGCGCTCCTTCGGGGAGATGCGCTTAGCCCTTTGCCGCAGCGTAGCGGCGTGAGACCTCGGGCCAGTTCACCACGTTGTAGAAAGCGCCGATGTATTCCGGCCGGCGATTCTGGTACTTCAAATAATAAGCGTGTTCCCAGACGTCCAGGCCGAGGATCGGC
>DMTA01000186.1:582-6021 GCA_003454835.1 Achromobacter sp.
ACGTCCAGGCCGAGGATCGGCGTGTTGCCGTCCATCAGCGGGCTGTCCTGGTTGGCGCTGCTCTCGACCACCAGCTTGCCGGCCGGCGTCACGCTCAGCCAGGCCCAGCCGCTGCCAAAGCGCGTCAGCGCTGCCTTGGTGAAGGCTTCCTTGAAAGCGGGCAGCCCGCCCAGCTCGCCGTCGATGGCCGCCGCCAAGGCGCCATCCGGCTCGCCGCCGCCCTGCGGCGACATGACCGACCAGAACAGGCTGTGATTGGCGTGTCCGCCGCCGTGGTTACGCACGGCGCCGCGCACGGCTTCCGGCAATTCCTTGATGCGCGCGACCAGCGCTTCCACGGGTTCGTCCGTGGCGATGCCGGCGCCTTCCAGCGCGGTGTTCAGGCCGGTGACGTAGGTCTGGTGGTGCTTGGTGTAGTGGATCTCCATCGTCATCGCGTCGATGTGAGGTTCCAGCGCGTCATAAGCATACGGCAGGGGCGGAAGGGTATAGGCCATGCGAGTCTCCGGCTGATCCGTCCCTCGCGGGACAGCTTTGATAAAGATCAAAACATAAATGATATGTATTTTTATTTGATATCACAATGCCGGAATGCCGGAATGCCGGAATGCCGGAATGCCGGAATGCCGGAATGCCGGAATGCCGGAATGCTGGAATGCTGGAATGGCGGAATGCCGCAGTGGCGGCTCCGCATGTTGCTTCGAGAAATGTCGGCGTTTGGGGTGAAAGGCCAGCGCTTGACGACCGCGACCGCCCGCAGCTACAGCGCCTGTCCGCAGGCGACACCCGAGGCCCACGCCCACTGGAAGTTGTAGCCTCCCAGCCAACCGGTCACGTCAACGGCCTCGCCGATGAAGTACAGGCCCGGCGCGGCCTTGGCCTGCATAGACTTCTGGTCCAGTCCGCGCGTGTCCACGCCGCCGCGCATGACTTCGGCCTTTTTGTAGCCCGCCGTGCCGCTGGGCACGAGCGCCCACTGATGGATGTCCTGCGCCAGCCCGCGCAACGTCTTATCGGGCGCATCCGCCAGGCGCAACGCCGCCAGGCCCGGCTTGCCGCCCTGCTCGGCCAGTTGCAACCAGCGGTCAGCCAGCCGCTTGGGCCACAGCCCGCCCAGCACCGTATGAAGTTGTTGGCGGTTGCCGGACTTGGACGCCAGCAGCTCCTGCGCCAGATCACGGCCCGGCGCCAGGTCGATCACGATGGGTTCGCCCGGCTTCCAGTAGCTGGAGATCTGCAGGATTGCCGGCCCTGACAGTCCGCGGTGCGTGAACAGCAGGTCTTCGAGGAATTCGCCGCGCGCCTTGCCCTGCCCGGTCTGCAGATTCACTTCCAGCGCCACGCCGGACAGCTCGGACAACGGCTGCCATTGCGCCGGGTCGAAGGTCAGCGGCACGAGCGCTGGGCGCGGCTCGACGACCTTCAGGCCGAACTGGCGGGCGATCTTCAAGCCGAAGTCCGTGGCGCCCAATTGGGGAATCGCCATGCCGCCGGTCGCGATGACCAGCTTGGCGGCCCGGATGACGCCCTGGCTGGTGCGCAGTTCGAAGCCGCCTTCGCCATGGGCGACCTCCGCCACCGAACAGCCCATGCGCCATTGCACATTGCCCGCGCCGCACTCGGCGCGCAGCATGTCGATGATGTTTTCGCTGGAGTCGTCGCAGAACAGCTGGCCGCGATGCTTCTCGTGCCAGGCGATGCGGTGGCGCTTGATGAGCGCCAGGAAATCCTGCGGCGTGTAGGCCGACAGCGCCGACCGGCAGAAATGGGGGTTTTCAGACAGAAAATTGGCGGGCCCGGCGCCGATGTTCGTGAAGTTGCAGCGCCCGCCGCCCGAGATGCGGATCTTCTCGGCCAGGCGCTGCGCGTGGTCGACCAGCACCGCGCGCAGGCCGCGCTGACCCGCGACCGCCGCGCACATCATGCCCGCGGCGCCCGCGCCAAGCACTGCAACATCGAACATCAAGATTTCCGGCCCGCCTGTGTTTACTCTTCGATCAGGCAGTCAACGTAGTAACGCTTTTCGCCGTCCGGCCCCACTTCGTCGGCCAGGCCGTGGATGTAGGTTTCGAAGCCGGGGAAGCGTTCGTTGAACTCGCGCGCGAATTGCAGATACTGCACGATGGTGCGGTTGAAGCGTTCGCCCGGGATCAGCAACGGAATGCCCGGGGGGTACGGCGTCAGCAGCACGCCCGTGACGCGGCCTTCCAGCTTGTCGATGTCGACGCGCTCGACCTCACGGTGCGCCATGCGCGCAAAGGCGTCGGACGGCTTCAGCGCCGGCACCATGTCGCTCAGGTACATCTCGGTCGTCAGGCGGGCGACGTCGCGCTCGCGGTAGGCCTCGTGGATCTGCTGGCAGAGGTCACGCAGGCCCATGCGCTCGTAGCGGCGATGGTCGCGGCAGAACTCCGGCAGGATGCGCCACAGCGGCTGGTTGCGGTCGTAGTCGTCCTTGAACTGCTGCAGGGCGGTCAAGAGCGTGTTCCAGCGGCCCTTGGTGATGCCGATGGTGAACAGGATGAAGAACGAGTACAGACCCGTCTTTTCGACCACCACGCCGTGCTCGGTCAGGTACTTGGAGACCAGCGCGGCGGGAATGCCGGTTTCGCCGAAGCTGCCCGACATGTCCAGCCCCGGCGTGATGACCGTGGCCTTGATGGGGTCCAGCATGTTGAAGCCTTCGGCCATTTCGCCGAAGCCGTGCCAGTGGTCGTTGGCTTCGAGGATCCATTCGTCGCGGTTGCCGATGCCTTCGGACACCAGGCGGTTCGGGCCCCAGACCTTGAACCACCAGTCGTTCTTGCCGAACTCGGATTCCACCTTGCGCATGGCGCGGCGGAAGTCCAGGGCTTCGCGGATGCTTTCCTCGACCAGCGCGGTGCCGCCCGGGGGTTCCATCATGGCCGCGGCCACGTCGCACGACGCGATGATCGCGTACTGCGGCGACGTGGACGTGTGCATCAGGTACGCCTCGTTGAAGACGTTGCGGTCCAGCTTGCGGGTCTCGGACTCCTGCACGATGATCTGCGAGGCCTGCGAGATGCCGGCCAGCAGCTTGTGCGTGGAGTGCGTGGCGAACACCATCGCGTCCTGGCTGCGCGGGCGGTCCTGGCCGATGGCGTGCATGTCCTGGTAGAACTCGTGGAACGAGGCGTGCGGCAGCCAGGCTTCGTCAAAGTGCAGCGTGTCGACGTAGCTGCCGAGCTGCTGCTTGATCATTTCGACGTTGTAGATGACGCCGTCGTATGTGCTCTGGGTCAGCGTCAGGATGCGCGGATTCTTGTTCACCGCTTCGCGCGCGAAGGGGTTGGCTTCGATCTTCTTGCGGATGTTGTCCGGGTGGAATTCTTCCAGCGGGATCGGTCCGATGATGCCCAGGTGGTTGCGCGTGGGACGCAGGAACACGGGAATCGCGCCGGTCATCGTGATGGCGTGCAGGATCGACTTGTGACAGTTGCGGTCCACGACCACGACGTCGCCCGCGGCGACGTTGGCGTGCCACACGACCTTGTTCGAGGTCGACGTGCCGTTGGTCACGAAGAAGCAATGGTCCGCGTGGAAGATGCGCGCGGCGTTCAGTTCGGATTCGGCGACCGGGCCGGTGTGGTCCAGCAGCTGGCCCAGCTCGTCCACGGCGTTGCAGACGTCGGCGCGCAGCATGTTTTCACCGAAGAACTGGTGGAACATGCGGCCGACCGGGCTTTTCAGGAATGCGACGCCGCCCGAATGCCCCGGGCAGTGCCACGAATACGAACCGTCCTGCGCGTACTTGACCAGCTCGCGGAAGAACGGCGGCGGCAGGCTGTCGACGTAGCTGCGGGCCTCGCGGATGATGTGGCGCGCCACGAACTCCGGCGTGTCCTCGAACATGTGGATGAAGCCGTGCAGCTCGCGCAGGATGTCGTTCGGAATGTGTTCCGACGTGCGCGTTTCACCGTACAGGTAGATGGGAATGTCCGCGTTGCGGAAGCGCAGTTCGCCGATGAAGGCGCGCAGGTTCTTGATCGCGCCGGCCACGTCCTCGGGCGAGTCCACATCGAACTCTTCATCGTCGATCGACAGGATGAAGGCGCTGGCGCGGCTTTGCTGCTGCGCGAACGAACTCAGGTCGCCGTAACTGGTTACCCCGATCACCTCGACGCCCTCGGCCTCGATTGCTGCGGACAAGGCACGGATACCCAAACCGGACGCGTTCTCGGAACGGTAGTCCTCGTCGATGATGAAGATGGGGAAGCGGAATTTCATGCAGGCGCTCCTGGGGGCATGGCGGATCGGACGCGTATCGCGGCGCGAATGTACTGCGAGTAAAAAACCGTCTGATGACAGACGGCACGAGCACCCGCCGGCCGGCGGGAATTGCGGAATTGTAGGGCTGTTTTTCTTACAGTCCTAAGGGAAATCCCCAGAAGCGCCAGATCGGCCTAACGGATGGTCCGCGCTTCGCCCGTCTGCAGGGCTGTCATGAAGAGTTCAAAGTAGGCGGGGATGGCCTCGGCGGCCCCGTAACGGATGCGCCGTTCGACCTTGGCGATGGCGCCAAAGCAGACTTCCGCCCCGGGTTCCCCGCAGACGAGAACCACGGGATCTTCGTCGTCGCAGACCTCGTACAGCCCGCCGTGCGCGCGCCGGCCGACCTCGTAGAGATAGGCGGCAGCGCCAACGGTTTGCATGGGGGTCAGAGGCAGCGTGCCCAGATGGGCGGCCTCTAGCGCGTCATCCAGCGCATGGACGCTGGACGGGGAGTAGTCCAGCACGGCGCCGGTTGAACCGGCCGCCTCCACGAAATCCTGCGCTGCACCCGCGACACGGGCCACGAATTCTTCCTGTACTTCGTGGCGCGTCGCATCCTGGTTTGTCTTGAGGAAACCGAACATCAGTGGCTCCTTGTTGAAAACCGCAAGCGGCGTTGGGGCCATTATAGGCAAGCCCATCCGCCTATACTGCCCAAACGTTACCTATTCCCAACACTCCCAAACCCGCCATGAACGAGCCTGTCGTCCGACGACTGATCGCTGCCGACGCCGCGCCCCTGCGGCAATTGCGTTTGAACGCACTGGTCGAAACGCCGGAGTCCTTTGGATCGAGTTACGAAGAGGAACACACGCTGACATTGGCGGACATCCGCGAGTGGATTTCTCCGGCCAACGACGGCGCGATGTATGGCGTATTCCTGGGCGATGCGCTGGCCGGCATCGTGGGCGTGGGACGCCAGCACAAGCTGAAGGTGCGGCACAAAGCCCACATATGGAGCATGTACGTCGCGCCCGCCGAGCGTGGCCGGGGGCTGGGCCGGCTGCTGATGCACGCGGCGATCGACCACGCGCGCACCATGCGCGGCATCCGGCAGGTGCAGTTGAGCGTCACCGCCAACAACGTCGCGGCGTCCGCGCTTTACGCCAGCCTGGGGTTCACCGTGTATGGCCACGAGCGCGAGGC
>DMTA01000095.1 GCA_003454835.1 Achromobacter sp.
AGCGGCTGGGCGGCCGCGGCCAGGCTGGCGCCGGCCAGGCACAGCGTGAGGCCGCAGCGGCCGGCATATGTCAGGGTGCGGAGAAGGCGGGTCATAGCGGGTCCTTTAGGGAAGAGGCGTCTTGCCCAGAGCGGGCCCGGTCCCTACGCGCTCAAGAATCAGGCCGTAGTGTTCCGGGCGCCGGTGGGCGGCGAAGTTGAAGATGTGCTGCTTGAAGGTGTCTCCCAGCGCCAGATCGGCCTGGCAGAAAATCACCTCGTCCTCCTCCCCCTGCGCCTGCGCCACGATCTCGCCCGTGGGCGCGACGATGGCCGATCCGGCGATCAGGTGGCTGCCGTCCTCATTGCCGGCCTTGCCTGCCGCGGCCACCCAGACCGCGTTCTGGTACGCGGCCGCCTGCAGGCTGAGCAGGTGGTGGAACATGCGCAGGTGGACCGGTTCGTTCCAGTGGATATTCAATGACGGCGTGTTGTATCCCAGCGCCACGATCTCGGCGCCCTGCAGCGCAAGCACGCGCCAGGTCTCCGTCCAGCGGCGGTCGTTGCACAGGCACATGCCGATGCGAGTGCCCAGCGTTTCCCAGACGTTGAAGCCGTCGTTGCCGACTTCAAAGAACTTCTTTTCCAGGTGCTGGAACGGGGCCTCGGGCTTGTGGTCGCTGTGGCCCGGAAGATGGATCTTGCGGTAGCGCCCGACGATGCGCGCGTTGGCGTCGACCAGGATGCTGGTGTTGAAGCGCCGGCCGTCCGAGGCGATCTCGGCATAACCCAGGTAAAAACCGATGCCCAGTTCCCGGGCGGTGTCGAACAGCACGCGGGTCTCGGGGCCGGGCATCTCCTTTTCGAAGTAGCGCGCCATCGCCTCTTCTTCCGTCATCCAGTAGCGCGGAAAGAAGGTGGTCAACGCCAGCTCGGGAAACACCACCATGCGCGCGCCGCGCCCGTGCGCCTCGCGCATCATCGCGAGCAGGCGCGCCACCGCCTGCCGCCTGGTCTCCTCGGGTTGCACCGGACCCATCTGCGCGACCGCCAGGCCGAAGGGACGTTTGCTCATGCCGGGTTCCTTTAGCTATGAATCAGGCGGCGCTATCGGCCGAAAAATACTTGCGCACCAGCGCGTTGGGATTGCCGGTCAGGCGCTGGCGCAGCACGGGCTCGGGCGTGCCGCGCTTGATGAAGCGGCCGCTGCCGCGCTCGACATGCAGCTGTCCGTTCTCGACGGCGATGCGGCCGCGGCTGATCACCACCTCGGGCCAGCCGCGAACGGTGCGGCCTTCGTAGGGCGTGTAGCCGACGTTGTCGTGCAGCATGGATGCGGAGATCGTGACTTCGCGTTCCGGATTCCAGATCGCCATGTCGGCGTCCGCGCCCACCGCGATCGTGCCCTTTTGCGGGTACAGGCCGTACGTGCGGGCATGATTGGCGGCGGTCAGCGCCACGAAGCGTTCGATCGAGATGCGCCCGCCCAGCACGCCTTCGGAAAAGAGCAGCGGCATGCGCACTTCCAGTCCCGGCACGCCATTGGCCACGTCCTTGAACGTGGTCGCGTCGCCCTTGGGCAGCTTGCCGCTGGCGTCAAAGCGGTAGGGGGCGTGATCGGACGAATAGATCTGCAGGGTGCCGTCCGTCAGACCCTGCCAGACGGCTTCCTGCGAGGCCGCATCGCGCGGGGGCGGGCTGCAGCAGAACTTGGCGCCTTCCAGGCCGGGCGCGTCGATGTCGTCGGCCGTCAGAAACAGGTACTGTGGGCAGCTTTCCGCGTGGATGGGCAACCCCAGCGCCTGCGACGAATGCACCACGCGCACCGCTTCCAGTCCGGCGACGTGAACGATCAGGATGGGCACGTCCATCATCCTGGCCAGCGTCACCGCGCGATGAGTCGCCTCGCTTTCGGCCAGCGGCGTGTGCGCCACGGCGTGGTACTTGGGCGCCGTCATGCCGCGCTCGGCCAGGCGGCGGGCCACCCAGCGGATCATGTCGTTGTTCTCGGCATGCACCATCACCAGCGCGCCTTCACGGTCGGCGACCTCCAGCACGTCCAGCAGCTGGTAATCGTCCAGCTTCAGGCGGTCGTACGTCATGAACACCTTGAAGGACGTGATGCCGTTCTTGATGAGTTCGGGCAGGTCGTGCTTGAGCGCCTGTTCCGTGGGGTCGGACAGGATCAGGTGAAAGCCGTAATCGATGACCGCCTTCTCCTCGGCGCGGCGGGCGTAGTCGGCCACCACTTCCGGCAACGCGTTGCCGCGGTGCTGGGCGGCGAACGGAATGATGGTGGTGGTGCCGCCGAATGCCGCCGAGACGGTCGCGCTGTAGAAGTCGTCGGCGCACATGATGCCCATGCCCGACAGCTGCTCGACGTGGCAATGGCTGTCGATGCCGCCCGGCAGCACCCAGCGCCCCGCGGCGTCGATGTCCCGCGCGCCCGGCGGCAGCCCCTGTCCCAGCGCAACGATCACGCCGTCGCGCACGCCGATGTCGGCGTGGAAGGTGTCGGTGGCTGTGCTGATGCGGCCGTTGCGGATGGTCAGGTCGAATGCTGCGGTATCGGTCATGGGTAGGGAGTTCCGCGCGAAGAGTGGCTCAGAGGGTGCCGGGATAGATGCCGCCGTCCAGCACCAGGTTCTGCCCCGTCATGTAGCCGGCGCGAGCGCCGCACAGGAAGGCGCAGGCGTCGCCGAATTCGGCGGGGTCGCCATAACGGCCGGCAGGAATGCCCGCCAGCCGCGCGGCCAGCACGTCGTCCACCGTCTTGCCGCTGTCGCGCGCGCCGCGCTCGGC
>DMTA01000514.1 GCA_003454835.1 Achromobacter sp.
CCAAGGCGGCCGCCGGCCAGATGACCATGATGACCGCCGGCAGCGCGGCCGCTTACGAGGCCTGCGGGGCGGTGCTGGAATCGATGGCCGGCAAGGTCTATCGCCTGGGCGACCGCGCGGGCGCGGGCAGCAAGGTCAAGATCATCAACCAGTTGCTGGCGGGCGTGCACATCGCGGCCGCCGCTGAGGCCATGGCGCTGGGCCTGCGCGAAGGCGTGGATGCCGATGCCTTGTACGAGGTCATCACGAATAGCGCGGGCAACAGCTGGATGTTCGAGAACCGCATGCCGCACGTGCTGGCGGGCGACTACACGCCGTTGTCCGCGGTGGACATCTTCGTGAAGGACCTGGGGCTGGTGCTGGATACCGCCCGACACACCCGATTCCCGCTGCCGCTCGCCTCCACCGCGCACCAGATGTTCATGCAGGCGTCGTCGGCCGGCCATGGCCGCGAAGACGACAGCGCCGTAATCAAGATATTCCCGGGCATTTCCCTGCCGGAGGCCAAATGACGATCAAGCTGGGCTGCATCGCCGACGATTTCACGGGCGCCACCGATCTGGCGAACAATCTGGTCCGCGCCGGCATGCGCACGGTGCAGACCATCGGAACGCCGGGCGCACCGCTGCGCGACGACGCAGACGCCGTCGTGGTTGCCTTGAAGACCCGCACGCTGCCGGCCGACGAGGCCGTGGCGCAGTCGCTGGCCGCGCTACAGTGGCTGCGCGCGCAGGCGGCGCAGCAGATCTACTTCAAATACTGCTCCACCTTCGACAGCACGCCGCAGGGCAATATCGGGCCGGTCACGGATGCGCTGATGACGAGCCTGGGCACGTCCTTCACCATTGCGACGCCGGCGTTTCCCGACAACAAGCGCACCGTGTTCAAGGGCTATCTGTTCGCGGGCGACGTGCTGCTCAACGAATCCGGCATGCAGCACCACCCGCTGACGCCAATGACCGACCCCAACCTGGTGCGTGTGCTGGCGGCGCAAACGTCGCGCCGGGTGGGCCTGATCGATTACAGCGTGGTCGCTCGCGGCACCGCCGCCATTCGCGACCGCATCCAGGAATTGATGTCGCAGGGCATCGAGATCGCCATCGTCGACGCCGTGTCCAACGATGACCTGCTGGCGCTGGGCCCGGCGCTGCACGGCATGCCGTTGGTGACGGCCGGGTCGGGCGTGGCCATCGGCCTGCCCGGCAACTGGGGGTTGGCGGCCGCGGATTCCGCCGGCGTGGTGAGCGCGCAAGGTTTGCAGGCGGTCGTGGCGGGCAGTTGCTCTGCCGCGACGAACGCGCAGGTGGCGGCCTTCATTGAAACCGGCAGGCCGGCGCTGGCGCTGGATCCCATGAAGCTGGCCACCGGCGAGGACGTGGCAGGGCAGGCGCTGGCCTGGGCCGAGCCGCGCATGCAGGACGGCCCGGTGCTCATCTATTCGACGGCGCAGCCTGACGCCGTGCGGCAGACTCAGGGCGCGCTGGGGGCGGGCGAGGCCGGCGCCATGATTGAAGCGGCGATCGCGCGCATTGCCACCGGGTTGGTCGAGCGCGGTGTGCGGCAATTGATCGTGGCTGGCGGCGAGACATCGGGCGCGGTGGTGCAGGCGCTGGGCCTGGAGCAGATCACGATCGGGGACCAGATCGATCCGGGCGTGCCGTGGTGCGCCGGTTATGCGCCGGTTGCGCAGGCCGACATCAGCATTGCGCTGAAGTCCGGAAACTTCGGTAGCCGCGACTTTTTCACGAAGGCGTTTCGCTAGCGGCCTGTGCAGGCCACGGCGTTTCTGTCGGGCTTAGCGGTGCGCCTGGCTCAACCGCTTGGCGGCATTGACCATGTGAATGCGGGCGGCTTCGCGGGCGCCGTCCACATCCTTGCGCCGGATGGCCTCGACGATGGCGATGTGTTCCTGCATGACGTCGCGCATCAGGCTCGCGTGGCGCGCCTCGTTGCCGCGTGTGACGCGCGTGGCGGCTTCCAGGAACTGGCTGACGAACGCAAGGGTGGTCAGAAAGTACGGGTTGCCGGTGGCGCGCGCGATGCTGCGGTGAAAGGCCACATCTTCCTTCACGCCATCTCCGCCGTTGTCCACCGCCTGCGAGATCGCAGCCAGCGCTGCGTCGATCTCCACCATGTCCTGCTTCTTGCGGCTGGCGGCGGCTTGCGCCGCAACCTCGGTTTCCAGGGCCCGGCGCAAATCCACGATGTGCAGCACCGCCTCCAGCGAGGAGAGTTCGGCTGCGTCGATCCGCAGCGCCCGGTTGCCGGTGTGCCCGGTGACGTAGACGCCGCTGCCTTGCCGGGCTTCGACCACGCCATCCTGACGTAGCCGCGATACGGCTTCGCGGATCACCGTGCGGCTGACGCCGAACTGTTCGGCCAGCGCGGATTCCGTGGGCAGCTTGTCGCCAGGCAGCACGCGTCCTTCGTCGATCTCGGCGAGCAGACGCTTGGCGACCGTGTCGGTCAGGGTGGGAACAGCGGGAAGTCGGGGAAACGCCATGGACGGGGAGTGAGACAGAAACAAAAAGGCCCGTCTCGACGTCATCGGCGGGGCCGTGGGCAATAGTAACCCGGTCTATCGGCGGGTTCGCCTAAGTGTCGCCGGCATGGGAAGACGCTGCCTGCGCGGCCAGCAGGCAATCCATGAAGCATTGCGCGGCCGGCGTCGGCGGAGAGTCGGCGCGCGCCAGGACCGACACGCGCGCCGCAGGAAGCGGATGATCCAGACGCACCATGCGCAGCGCGCGCGGCAGCAATTGATGATCGAACAGATTGCGCACGAAGATGCCCAGCGCGTCGCTCTCTGCGATGATCGCCAGCGCCACCGCGATGGACTGGCAGGGAATCACGTCGCGCGGTGCCGGCAACCCATGCGCGTCGAACGCCAGCCGCAGCAGGTTCGCGGGGGCCTGGATGTTGCCCGGCAGCAGCCATAGCGCATCGTGCAGTTCAGCCAGCGTGCGCGCACCGCGCAGCGGATGGCCCGCGCGCGCACCCACTGCCAGCGGCAACGTGAACAGCGTGGTCCGCGCAAAACCGTCGTCGATGTCGCCGTCGTACTCCGTCTGCACCAGGAAGTCGTAGCGGCCGGATTCCAGCTGCTCGTGGCTGTAGGGTGGCGCGACCTCATT
>DMTA01000179.1 GCA_003454835.1 Achromobacter sp.
CGGCCCGGTCATCCGCTTTGGGGCGGGCGGTCCGGACGCGGTGCTGTCGCTGGCCGAGCGCGGCATGGACCTGCCGCCGCTCAATGGCTATCTGGCGCGCCAGCTCATCGAACGCAGCCGGCTGTGGCGCCGCGTGCTGGCCCCCCGGGTCGGCCACCTGGCCGCCGAGGCATTGCAGCAAACGTTGGTGCTGGTGTCCGAGCTGGTGTCGGAACTTCCCGACATCGAATCCCTGGACATCGATCCGCTCTATGCCGGCGAAACGCATCTGCGCGCCGGCGGCCTGCGCATGACGCTGACAGATACGCCGGGCTGCGCCTCACCGCAGACCGCCGGCTACCCGCACATGGCGATCCACCCGTATCCGGCGCGGCTGGTGCAGGTGCGCCGCTTCGACGACGGCATCCCATGGGTGCTGCGTCCGATCCGTCCCGAAGACGGCGAGGCGCTGCAAGAATTCATCCGCGGCCTGTCGGAGCGGTCGCGCTACATGCGGTTCGTGTCGATGATGCGCGAACTCACGCCGCGCATGGTGTCGCGCTACACGCAGGTGGACTATCACCGCGAACTCGCGCTGGTGGCCGCGACGCAGGTGCCCAATCCCGCCAATCGCGGCCATCCGCGCGAGGTGCTGGTGGGCTTTGCCCACTACCTGCGCAATCCCGACGGCCGGGGCGCGGAGTACGCGCTGGTGATCGGCGACGACTGGCAACGGCGAGGGCTGGGGCGTCAGCTCATGACGGCGCTGATCGACGCCGCGCGCGAGCAGGGCCTGGAATACATCGACGGCCTGGTGCTGTCGACGAACCGGCCCATGCTGGCGCTGATGACCAGCCTGGGCTTCACCAATGATCGCGATCCCGAGGATCCGACGATGCGCCGGGTCTGGCTGGACCTGGGCTGAGTCTGATTCAGGATCTGGGTCTGGGCTTGGGTCTGAGCCCGGGTCTGAGNNGGGTCTGAGCCCGGGTCTGAGCCCGGGTCTGAGCCCGGCTCTGGACCCGTCACCCGTCGCGCCGGGTCGCTTCAGGCGGTCTTGCGCGACGGCTGCGCGGGCGTGAGCCGCGCCGCCGCTTCGTCCACCGACAGCACATCGCCGAAGAACAGCATCCAGCCGTGCAGCGCGTTCTCGTGCTCGGCCGGCGTCACGGCGGCCAGCGCGTCGTCGATCATGATGGTCCGGAAGTCCCGCATCATCGCGTCGCGCGCGGTGGATTCGCAGCACACGTTGGTGACGGTGCCGGATATCAACAGCGTATCCACGCCCAACCCGCGCAGCAGCGGCTCCAGTTCCGACGCGCCCGGCGCCATCGCACTGTAAAAGCGCTTGACCACGCGCAGGTCCGTGGCCTGCGCGTGCAGATCCGGATGCAGTGCAAAACCCGGTGAATCGCGGCGCAGCGTCTCCAGGCGGCGCGCGCTGCGCGCCGGCGTCAGCATCACGCCGTGATGATGCGACCAGAACACGTCCGCGTTGTCCGACGCCGTCTGCACCCACACCACGACCCCGCCCGCATCGCGCACGGCGCCGCACAGGCGGTTGATGGGGGCGATGATGTCCCGCGCCGGTGCGCATTCGCCCTGATAGCCCGGCATCAGGAAGTACTGCTGCATGTCGATCACCACCACCGCGGTGCGCGCGGCCGGCAGTTCGTCATAGGGATGCAGGCAGCCCTGGCGGGCCACGACGCGATCCTTCACCCACTGCGGGAATTCCATGCTGCCTCCTTAACCGTAGCGCCGCGCCACGGCGGACTCGACGCGATAGATGATGAGATACATGACGCTGGAAATCAGCGCCAGCATCACGATGGCGGTCATGACGATGTTCAGCTTGAACACCTGGCTGCCATTCATGATGAGAAAGCCCAGGCCCGAATCCGCCGACTGGAATTCACCCACGATCACGCCCACCAGCGCCAGGCCGATGTTCATCTTCACGGCGGCGATCAGCGTGGGAACGCTGCCCGGCAGTACAACCTTGGTCAGCACCTGCCAGCGGCTGGCGCCAAAGGTGTGGGCAAGCTTCACCTTGTTCAGGTCGATGCCGCGGAATCCCGCGTACACAACCATGATGGTCACGAACACCGCAATGGCGACCGCCATGCCATAGACCGCGTAATCGGAACCCAGCCACAGATAGAAGATCGGCACGAATGCGATCTTTGGCATGGCGTTGGCCACCACCAGGAAGGGGTCCAGCACCTTGTACAGAAAGTCGGACCACCACAGCGCGGCCGCCACCACGATCCCGATGCCCATGCTGAGCACAAAGCCGACCAGCGTCGCCGACAGCGTCGTCATGATGTGCTTGCCCAGGCTGCCGTGGTTCCACAGTTCCAGAAACGTGGGCCACAGCGCGCTGGGATAGCTGGTGAGCAGCGGATTGACGATGTGCATGCGCGGCAGGATTTCCCATGCGCACAGGAAGACCGCCAGCAGCAGCGCTTGGGCCACGCGGATGTTGCGGCGGCGGGCGCGGTCGCGGCGCAGGTAGTTCAGGTATTTCTCGCTGGGCCCGGGCACGGCGCGCAGCGGGACGGTATTGGCAATCGGCGCGTTCATGGGTCAGCCCTCCACGTGGACATCCAGCTCGTCCCAGAGCTGTTTGAAATAGGTGTTGAACTCTGGTCGCGAGCGCGCCTGGAACGGCGTGGGGCGGACCTGGCCGTCGCCGTAGTGGATACGGTACTGGCTCTTTAAGCGTCCCGGCCGGCGCGACAGCACGATCACGCGGTCGGTCATGGCGATGGCCTCGCCGATGTCGTGCGTCACCAGCACTACCGTCTTGCCTTCGCGCCGCAGAATGTCGACGACTTCGTCCGAGATCGCCAGCCGCGTCTGCGAATCCAGCGCCGAAAACGGCTCGTCCAGCAGGATCACGTCGGGCTCGGTCACCAGCGTGCGCGCCAGCGCCGCGCGCTGGCGCATGCCGCCGGACAGTTGTCGCGGCGTATGAGACAGGAACGCGCCCAGGCCGCATTTTTCGAGCAGGTGCACGGCGCGCGCCTCGCTGCGCGCGTCGCGCCGCCCCTGGATCTCGGCGCCCAGCATCACGTTGTCCAGGATGGTGCGCCATTCGAACAGGTAGTCCTGCTGCAGCATGTAGCCGATGCGGGCATTCGGCTTGGTCACCGCCTGCCCGTCGACCAGCACCGCGCCCGAGGTCGGCGGAATCAGACCCGCGATCAACGACAGCAGCGTGCTCTTGCCACAGCCGCTCTGCCCGATCAGGCTGACGAACTCGCCCGGCGCCAGGCTGAACGAGACGTTGGACAGCGCCTCGGTCTCGCCTTCCGGCGTGAAGTACGAAAGACAGACCTCGCGCAGTTCGATCTTGGCCGTGGCGGGCGCCGGCTTCAGGTTGTGGATGGCGGCGCCCATCATTGCGCCTTCTTGGCAAAGTCGGCGATCACCACGTCCTCGTACTTGACGCGGGCGGTGTCCTTCATCACGGCGCTGGCCACCAGCATGTCCTGCAACTGCGTCATCGCCTGCGCGGTCACCAGCGGCGTGGTTTTCCAGATCTGGTATTGCTTGTAGCGCTCGATCGCCTCGGTCACCGCGGCCTGATCCATGCCGGGGAAGAAGGTCATGATCTGCGGAGCCAGCGTGGCCGCGGGGGTGTCCTTCACGTATTTCTCGGCGCGCGCCACCACGTCGGTCCAGGCCTGGATGACCTTGGGGTTGTCGCGGATGTATTTGTCGGTGGCGGTGAAGACCGTGTAGTCCACCTGGCCCACTTCATGTCCCACCGACGCGACGATGTGCCCCTTGCCGTTGCGTACCAGTTCGCCGGCCTCGGGCTCCAGGAAGATGCCGTATTCGCCCTGGCCTGCCATCCAGGCGCCGGCGCGCGCGGGGATGCCGATGTTGTTGAGCAGCTTTACGTCCTTCTGCGGATCCAGGCCATGCTTGCGCAGCGCTGTCTCCAGGAACACGATGGGATTCGATCCCGGGCGAAAGCCGATCACTTCCTTGCCCTTGAGCATGGACCAGTCGAACTTGTCGACCGGCTTGCGCGACAGTAGGAAAAAGCCGTCGGTGGCGGTCAGGCCGGCAAAGATCTTGGGCTTGACCGGCGATTCGCTGTTCTGCACGTAGATGGACGCCTCGGGGCCGATCAGCACAATGTCCGCGCTGCCCGACAGCAGGGCAGTCATGCCCTTGTCGGTGCCTTGCGAGGTCTTCATGGACACGTCCAGCCCGGCGTCCTTGAAATACCCCTGCGACAGCGCGACGTACTTCGGCACGTAGAGGATGGATCGCACCACTTCTTCGTAGCGCACCTTCACGGGGGGATTCAGGGCTTCGGCCTGGGCGGCCAGAGGGGCGAGCAGCGCGAGCAGCGCCGCACCTGCCAAGCGGGGCAAGGGCAAGGTCTTCACGGGACTTTCTCCTGCGTCTTGAATGCGCCGATGGATCGGCGCAACACGGCCAATGGGATGGATCGACTGCAACAACAGGGAAGCCCGAACAGAGAAGGCCCGGGCCGGTAAGGCTTGGATCGAATACTATATTCAAGACAAGCGGGCGACAAGCCTTTTACGATTGGCGTTTTTCTCTATGGACGCCAATTTTGCAAACACCGAAAATGCGAGCCTGGAATACCAGTTGGTATACAAAATCACGTTTTGAGGCGTTTGGGGATTGCTTGGGATATTGAGCCAGTGCGGGCGGCTAACCCATCGTAGGCGCGCCAGGGAAGCGCGCCCATCGGCCAGGAACACGAGCCGCGCCTTGCGCGCCGCCCGTCATCGCTCCTGGCCCAAGCTGCGCTAAACCAGCACTTCGTTCAGGAAATCCGAAATGTCCGCCACTTCCTCGGCGCAGACCGAGTGCGGCATCGGGTACGTATGCCAGCGCACGTCGTAACCCAGGCGCTTGAGTTCCGCCAAGGACGCTTCAGCGCGCGCCAGCGACACCACCGGATCATATTGGCCGTGGGCCATGAAGATCGGCGTTTCGTCGTTGGCAGGCTGGCGCTCGGCTTCAGCCGTGTCCAGCAGCGGCAGATAGCCAGACAGCGCCATCATCCCGGCCAGCTTCTCTTTCAGGCGCAGGCCCGAGTGCAAGGTCATGGCGCTGCCTTGCGAGAACCCCGCCAGCACGATGTTCGACGTCGGAATGCCACGCGCGTTTTCGCGCGCGATCAATTGGTGGATGGCGGCTTCCGAGGCGCGGATGCCGCGGCTATCTTCGACGCGCACCAGATCCATCACCAGGATGTCGTACCAAGAACGCATCGACATGCCGTTGTTGATGGTGACCCGCTGAACCGGCGCATTCGGGAACACGAAACGCACGCCACGCCCGGCGGGCAGGCGCAGTTCCGGCACGATGGGCGCGAAATCGTTGCCGTCCGCGCCCAGGCCGTGCAGCCAGATCACGGCATGCGTGGGATTGGGGGCGGTTTCGATCTCGATGCAGTCGAGCAGGTCGGGTGCGGTCATGGACGGGCCGTAGGGAATATCAGAGAGTGAGGGTCTTGAGCGCCTGGAAAAGCGCACGGTAGTGCTTCTTTTGCGGCTCCTGGCCCTGCAACAGCGATGCGTTGGCCAGCTTTTCCTTGCGCGCGGCCCGGATCAGCGTGCGCAATTGCTGCACGTCGGCCTGCGGGTTGTTGCTGAGGAGGCGGGTCAGGGCGTCGTCGTCGTCGAGCAGGCGGTCGCGCAGCCCCTCGAGGCGGTGCATGGCGGCGGTTTCCTCGCGGGAGCCGTTTTCCCAGACGTCGAGCTGCTTGCGGATGATGTCGGCCGGCGCGTCGCGCATCAGCTTGCCCACGAAGTGGACCTGACGGCGCAGACCCTCGCGGCCGGTGGTGCGCTGGGCCATGCGGATGGCCTCGTACAGCCGCTCTTCGAGCGGCAATTGCTTCAGACGTTCGGGCGACAGCGCGATCAATTGCTTGCCCAGGTCCAGCAGGGCGTGCATGTCACGCTTGACCTGGGACTTGCTGGGACGGTCGTAACCGTTCTCGTCGTAACCGTCGTCGACGGAATCTTCTTGGGGATGGGAATTCATGGAAAACTGCGCAATGACAGACTTGGCTATGATAACCGTCTCTGCAAATTGGACTGCAATGGTTAAAACCTCCTCATCCTTGCCGCTGGCGGCGAATCACGCGCGTTTTTCCGAACTTGTCGAGCAAACCCTGGCCTACGCGCGCCAGATCGGCGCTTCCGACGCCGCCGCGGAAGTCTCCGAAAGCCTGGGACTGTCCGTCTCGGTCCGCAAGAACGACATCGAAACCGTTGAGCAGACGCGCGACCGGGCGCTGGACCTGACGGTCTACGCCGGCCAGAGCCGCGGCTCGGCATCGACGTCCGACTTCTCCGAAGCCGCGCTGCGCCAGACGGTCGAAGCGGCCTGGCACATCGCCCGGCACACCGCCTCCGACCCGGCCGCCGGCCTGCCCGACGCCGACCAGTTGGCCACCGAATTCCCCGACCTGGACCTGCACCGCGCCTGGACCGTCTCCACCGAGGAAGCGGCCGAACTGGCGCTGCGCGCCGAGCGCGCTGCCCGCGAGGTCGACGCACGCATTACCAACACCGACGGCGCCACCGTCGGCACGTACGAAGGCCAGTTCGTGATGGGCAACACGCGCGGCTTCCTGGGCGGCTACCCGTATTCCCGCCACAGCCTGTCGGTTGCGCCCATCGCGGGCCGCGGCAATGGCATGCAGCGCGACTACTGGTACACGTCCGAGCGCGATCCCGCCAAGTTGGCCTCCCCCGAGGCCATTGGCCGCTACGCCGCCGAACGCACGTTGTCGCGCCTGTCGGCCCGCCGCGTGCGCACCGGCAAGTTCCCGGTCCTGTTCGAGGCGCCGCTGGCGCTTGGCCTGGTCGGCGCGCTGACGCAGGCCGTCAACGGCGGCGCCCTGTACCGCAAGGCCAGCTTCCTGGTCGATTCGCTGGGCAAGCCGCTCTTTCCCAAGCACATCAATCTGGTCGAAGACCCGCACATCCGCGGCGCCATGGGCAGCTCGCCGTTCGACGACGAAGGCGTGCGCACGCGTCGCCGCAACGTGGTGTCGGACGGGGTGCTGGAAGGCTATTTCCTGTCGTCCTACACCGCTCGCAAGCTGGGCATGACCACCACCGGCAACGCCGGCGGTTCGCACAACCTGGTGTTCAGCTCCACGCAGACCCGCCGCGGCGACGACTTTGAAGCCATGCTCAAGAAGCTGGGCACGGGCTTTCTCGTGACCGAGCTGATTGGCCAGGGCGTCAACTACGTGACGGGCGACTACTCGCGCGGCGCCTTCGGCTATTGGGTCGAAAACGGCCAGATCCAGCATGCGGTGCAGGAAGTCACCATTGCCGGCAACCTGGCCGACATGTTCCAGCAGATCGTCGCGATCGGCGCGGACACGATCTCGCGCGGCACCAAGACCACGGGCTCGATCCTCATCGAGCAGATGGCGATCGCCGGGATCTGATCCCGCGAGCCGGCGGCGCGCAACGCGCCGCCGGTTCCTGCAATTTGCCCGCTTTGCAATCCCTCTGCATTGCAACCGCCCGGCATTGCAACCCCTTTACGCTCGGGATTTCCTCTAGCCGTTCCGGCCATTGCCACCGTGTAATATCCGGCGGGTATTGCTCAAAGTCCCGGGTGTTGCCGTATAGGAGCAAAGTGATGCAACGACGTTCATTCCTGAAGCGCGCCAGCCTGGGCGCCGCCGCTGGCGCCGCCGTCAGCGCGCCCGCGTTTGGCCAGGACATGCCCTCGGTAAGCTGGCGCCTGTCTTCAGGCTTTCCCAGCGCCCTGGACCTGCGCGTCGGCGCCGCCGAAAACTTCTGCAAATTCGTTGCCGAATCCACGGGCGGCAAGTTCAACATTCGCCACTTTCCGGACGGCGAAGTCGTTGCCGCCGCCGACCTGATGGAAGCCGTGTCCACGAAAAAGGTGGAATGCGGCCACGTCTCCTCGCGCCTCTACTACACCAAGAATCCCGCGTTCAGTTTCGACGCGGCGGTGCCGTTCGGCCTGAACGCGCGCCAGATGAACGCCTGGATGAGCGAAGGCGGGGGCCTGCGCCTGACGCGCGAACTCTTCAAGCCCGAAAAGATCATCAACTTTCCGCTGGGCAACACCGGCGCCCAGATGGGCGGCTGGTACGTCAAGGAAATCAAGCGCACCGGCGACTTGAAAGATCTGAAGATGCGGGTCGGCGGGTTGGCCGGCGACGTGCTGTCCCGTCTGGGCGTCGTGCCCCAGCAGGCCGACCTGGCCAAGTTGGCCGAGGCCTTTGAAAAGGATGGCCTGCAGGCCGTGGCGGGCGCGGGCGCGTACGAGGACGCCAAGCTCGGCCTGAATAAAGTAGCTAAGTATTACTACGCACCTGGTTGGTGGGCGGGCGGCGAGCAGCTGTCGCTCTATATCAACGACGAAGCGTGGAACCAGTTGCCCAAGCACTACCAGGCCGTGGTGCAGTCGGCCGCGTTGGCCGCGCACACCACTGCGACGGCCCGGTACGACGCGCTCAACCCCCAGGCGCTTGCGCAATTGACCTCGAACGGCGCGCAAGTGCGCGCTTTCCCCAGATCGATCATGGACGCCGCGTTCGAGGCCTCACAGCAGGTCTACAACGACATGAGCGCCAAAGACCCCAGATTCAAGGCGTTGCATGATAGTTACATGGGCTTTCGCGACAGCGAGATGCCGTGGTTTCGCCTGACTGAGGGCGCGTTCGGCCAATATCTGGCCGTGGCGCTGTCGGCCAGGAGTTAGGAGGAAGCCCGCGCCGAATGGCATTCGGTGAGTTTCAGGGTTTGTGCTAGTAACCACACGTTTTTTACAAAAAAATGGGCGGTTTTGAGGCTTTTGTTGAACGGCATTCGAGTTTCGGCCTGATACAAAGGAGTAATATCCCGGGTCTTGACGCGCATACATGCGGCCTTTAGGCGGCATCGACGTCAATCCGGCAGGATTACATCAGCCCGGATTACCAATATTCCGAGACAGACTTTAAGGTGGTAACAACCATGCAATCCAAGACCAAAAAGCTGCTGGCCGCGCTGATCGCCGCCGGTATCGTCCCGGCTGCCCACGCTGCCGACATCAAGCTGGGCGTGGCTGAAGCCCTGTCCGGCGGCGCCGCCCAGTACGGCGTGTCGATCCGCAACGGTTTCCAGCTCGCTGCCGACGAAATCAATGCCGCAGGCGGCATCAACGGCAACAAGATCGTCCTGGTTATCGAAGACGAACAAGGCAAGAAAGAAGAAGCCATCAACGTCTTCAAGAAGCTGATCTTCAAGGACAACGTCCTGATGGTCTTCGGTCCCACCCTGTCGAACTCCGCCCAGGCCGCCGACCCGGTCGCCCAGGCCGCCAAGACGGTTGCCTTCGGCACCTCCAACACCGCTGACGGCATCACCTCCATCGGCAACTACGTCTTCCGCAACTCGGTCACCGAAGCCGACGTGCTGCCCGCCACCATCTCCACCGTCAAGGCCAAGACCGGCCTGAAGAACGTGGCGGTGCTCTACGGCAACGACGACGTCTTCACCAAGAGCGGCTACGACAACTTCAAGAAGGCCCTGGAAGACCAGAAGATCCCGGTCACCACGACCGAAACGTTCGCCAAGGGCGACGTGGACTTCAAGGCCCAGCTCACCAAGATCAAGGGCACCAACCCCGACGCCATCGTGCTGTCCGCACTGCTGGCCGAAGGCGCCCCGATCATGGTCCAGGCCCGCCAGCTTGGTCTGAACGTGCCGGTCATCGGCGGCAACGGCATGAACTCGGTCAAGATTTTCGACCTGGCGCCGGGCGGCGCGTCGAACAATCTGTGGATCGGCAGCCCGTGGTCGATCGAGAACAAGGCCCCCGAGAACGTCAAGTTCATCGACGCCTACAAGGCCAAGTTCACGAATGCCCCCGACCAGTTCGCGGCGCAGTCGTATGACGCCATGTACATCGTTGCCCAGGCCCTGAAGAACACCAAGATCACCGGTGAACTGGCCAAGGACCGCGCAGCCCTGCGCGATGCCCTGCCGTCCGTGACGTGGACCGGCGCCACCGGCCCGTTCAAGTTCCGCCAGGCCAACGACCGCGCCGGCAAGCCGGCCGGTTACGACGCCGACCAGGCGCCGATCGTCAGCGTGACCAAGGACGGCAAGTACGTCATCGAGAAGTAAGCAGTACGCATCCCCGCGCGGGGGGATGCGCCTTGCGGATGGCCTGCCGGCCGTCCGCAAGGCGCTTTTTATCGCAGGGCCGTCCCAAGTAGAAAGCTTCCCCGGAAGCAGAAAAGACCTCGCTGTGGGCACGGCGAGGTGGCCCTCTCAGATCTGGAAAGTCCCATCATGTTCGAACAACAATTCGTCAATGCCTTGTCGCTGGGCTGTGTGTATGCACTGTTCGCGCTCGGCTTCACGCTGATCTTCGGCGTGCTCGGGGTGATCAACCTGGCGCATGGCGCCGTCTTCATGGTTGGCGCCTACGCAGCACTCGTCGTGGTCCAGCAGTTCAGCCTGCCCTTGTGGGCCGCGCTGATGGTCGCGTTCTTCGTCGCCGGCTTCACCGGGGTCATCATCGACTACCTGGTCCTCAAGCCGCTGCGCAAGCGCAACGCACCCCACCTGATTCCCATGATCGCCACCATCGGTGTCGGCATCATTCTGAACAACGGCGCCCAAAGCATCTTTGGCGCCAGCAACCTGCGCTTCCCGCACGGCACCGTGCCCGAGGAAGTCATCGAGGTTGCCGGCCTGCACCTGACCGTCATCGAACTGGGCATCATCTTCCTGTCGTTCGCGCTGATGGCCGTGCTGATGTACGTCATGCGCCGCACGCAATTCGGCCGCGCGCTGCGCGCCATCGCCGAATCGCCCAAGGCCGCCTGGCTGCTGGGCATCAACGTCGAAAAGCTGTTCATCACCACCTCGTTCGCCGCGGCCGCTTTGGGCGGCGTGGCCGGCGTGCTGATCGGCCTGTACTCGAACGCGCTGTTCCCCCTGATGGGCCAGCCGATGCTGCACAAGGGCATCGCGGTCATCATCCTGGGCGGCATGGGAGACATCCGCGGCGCCATGCTGGGCGGTCTCTTCCTGGGCTTCGCCGAGGTGCTGTCCGTGGCTTACATCGGGTCCACCATGCGCGACGCGGTGGCTTTCGGCCTGCTGTTCCTGATCCTGCTGGTCCGCCCGCAAGGTCTGTTCGGCAAAGTGGTTCAACGCAAGGCTTAAGGTATGAGCGGATTCGAAAATTTCTGGGCCATCTACGGCAACCTGGTGCTGACGCTTGGCACCAATGCACTCCTGGCCCTCTCCATCTGGCTGACGCTGGCCTGCGGCATGCTGGCCATGGCCAACGCCGCCTTCATGGGCATCGGGGCGTACGCCGCCGCGCTGCTCACCATGAATTACGACGCCCCGTTCGCGGTGGCGCTGGCTGGCGGCATGGCCGCGCCCGCGCTGGTGGCGGCCCTCATCGGTCTGCCAACGTTGCGGCTGTCCGGGGTCTACCTGGCAATGGCCACGCTGGGCTTCGGTGAAGTGGTCCGCGTGACCATCCTGAACACCGAATCCATCACCGGCGGCGCGCTGGGCCTGAACGGTATTCCGCAGCTCACGCAGTGGTGGCATGTGCTGCTGGCCGTCATCATCGTGCTGTTCGTGCTGTGGCGCGTGCGTGCTTCCAAGATCGGCCGTTCGTTCGACGCCATCCGTGGCGACGAGACGGCGGCTGGCCTGATGGGCATCGACGTGCGTTCGAACAAGATGCTGGCCTTCGTGGCCGGTGCGGTCATCGCTGGCCTGGCCGGCGCCCTGAACGCGCACCTCACGTTCTTCATTGGTCCCAACGAGTACGGCTTCGACCGCGGCGTCGAAATCCTGACGATGGCGATCCTCGGCGGCATCGGCGGCCTGGCCGGTCCCGTGATCGGCAGCTTCATCATTACGACGCTGCCGGAATTGCTGCGCGGATTCGCCGATCTGCGCCTGATCGCGAATGGAGTGATCCTGGTGGTGATTGTGCTGTTCCTGCCGCAAGGCATCTGGGATCCGGCGCGCTTCAAGCGCTGGATGCGTCAAGGCCGCCAGGGGGGGAAGCGTCATGCTTGAGCTGTCCTCCGTCTCCAAGAGCTTTGGCGGTCTGCATGTGCTGCATGACGTCAGTCTGTCCGTGCCCGAAGGCGCCATCTTCGGCCTGATCGGCCCGAACGGCGCCGGCAAAACCACGGTCTTCAACCTGATCACCGGCCTCTTGCCGCCCAGCGGCGGCGCCATCACGTTCCAGGGCGAAAGCGTCCTGCGCAAAAAGCCGCACAGCATCACGCGCATGGGCATTGCCCGCACATTCCAGAACATCCGTCTGTTCAAGGAAATGACGCTGCTGGAAAACGTCGTTGTGGGCGCCTACCGCCACATGAACTACGGTTTTCCCAGCCTGCTGCTGGGCCTGCCCGGCTACCGCGAGCACGAGCAGCGCGCCCGCGAACGCGCGCATGAATTGCTGACGTGGATGCGCCTGGATCACAAGGCCAATGATCTGGCCGACAACCTGTCCTACGGCGAACAGCGCCGCCTGGAGCTGGCGCGCGCGCTGGCCACCGAGCCCAAGCTGCTGCTGCTGGACGAGCCCGTCGCCGGCATGAACACCGGCGAACGCGCCGAACTGATGCGCGAGATCCTGGCAATCCGCGACCGCGGATACACCATCCTCATGATCGAGCACGACATGCGCTTCGTCATGGGCCTGTGCGAACGCATCGCGGTGCTGAACTTCGGCAAGATCATCGCCTGCGGCGGTCCCGAGGAAATCCGCAACAACGAGCAGGTCATCGAGGCCTACCTGGGCCGCGAAGACGACGAAGACACCGAACAAGCGGAGGCCGCCAAATGAGCGCCATGCTGGAAGTCCGCGGACTCGAGGTCAACTACGGCCACATCGAAGCCGTTCGCGGCATCGACCTGGACCTGAACGCCAACGAAATCACCGCCTTGGTCGGCGCCAACGGCGCCGGCAAGTCGACCACGCTGCTGGCGCTGTCGGGCCTCTTGCCCAAGGCGCGCGGCCGCATCCTCTTCGAGGGCGAAGACGTCACCAACCTCGCGCCGAACCAGCTGGTGGCGCGCGGCATCGTGCAGGTGCCGGAAGGCCGGGCCATTCTCACCACCATGACGGTGCTGGAAAACCTGGAACTCGGCGCCTACCGCCGCGGCCTCAAGAACGTCGCCACCGATCTGGAATACGTGTTCAACCTGTTCCCGCGCCTGAAGGAACGGATCAACGGCATGGCCGGCAACCTGTCCGGCGGCGAACAGCAGATGCTCGCCATCGGCCGCGCCCTGATGGCCAAGCCGCGCCTGTTGCTTCTGGACGAGCCGTCGATGGGCCTGGCGCCGATCGTGGTCCAGGAAATCTTCCGTTCGCTGCGCGCCATCAACGCCGACGGCCTCACGCTGTTCCTCGTCGAACAGAACGTGCGCCAGGCCTTGAAGATCGCGCAGCACGGCTACGTGCTTGAAAACGGCGCGTTGGCGCTGAAGGGCACCGGCCGCGAACTGCTGGGCCATCCCCGCGTTCTCGAAGCCTATCTGGGCGCCTGAGCGGGCAGGGGGCGTCTGATCCGTCCCCTTGACAAGATTTGCGGCTGCCGCCTTGTGGCGGTCAGCCGCAAGCCACCTGGATTCTTTCCACTTGCCCATTTTTTGAGCATCCGTGTTAGAATTTCAGGCTTTCCCTCATTTTGACCTTTGCACGGGCGGATTCATAACGCTTAGGCGGGGGGCGATTAAGGGCTGGAATTTGTGGCCTTAGGCGTAGCCCAAGGACTGTAATTGCGGCCTAGTTTGGGAAAGAACACTGGCGGGATGTTCCGGCCAGAGCAAATTTTTATTCTTAGGAACCATCATGAAGACCTTTGTGGCCAAGCCGCATGAAGTCCAACGTGACTGGTTTGTGATCGACGCCAAGGGCAAAGTCCTCGGTCGTGTGGCCAGCGAAGTCGCACGTCGTCTGCGTGGCAAGCACAAACCTGAATTCACGCCTCACGTTGATACTGGTGACTACATCGTCATCATCAACGCGTCCGATATCGTTGTTACCGGTGCCAAGGCGAAGGACAAGAAGTACTTCCGCCACACGACGTACCCGGGCGGTATCCGTGAAACGAACTTCGAGAAAATGCAAGAGCGTTTTCCCGGCCGTGCCATTCAGAAGGCCGTCAAGGGCATGCTGCCCAAGGGTCCTCTGGGCTACGCCATGATCAAGAAGCTTAAGGTCTATGCCGGTGCCGAGCACCCGCATACCGCCCAGCAGCCCAAGACGCTGGATCTCTAAGGAAACGCCATGATCGGTAACTGGAATTACGGAACCGGCCGTCGCAAAACTTCGGTGGCTCGCGTTTTCATCAAGAAGGGCACTGGCAAGATCGTCGTCAACGGCAAGCCCGTCGACGAGTTCTTCGCTCGTGAAACCGGCCGTATGGTCGTGCGCCAGCCGCTGGAACTGACCGGCCACCTGGAATCGTTTGACATCAAGGTCAACGTGCACGGCGGCGGCGAAACCGGCCAAGCCGGCGCAATCCGTCACGGCATCACGCGTGCCCTGATCGATTACGACGCCACGCTGAAGCCCTCGCTGTCGCAAGCTGGCTTTGTCACGCGCGATGCCCGTGAAGTCGAACGTAAGAAGGTCGGCTTCCGCAAAGCGCGTCGTCGCAAGCAGTTCAGCAAGCGTTAATGCCCTGCAAAAAGCCCGCTTCGGCGGGCTTTTTGTTTTTGGGCCGGCAATGCTGTGTCATCGCTGGCCCTGCGTGGAACTCCGCGCCGCCCGCCCGGTCGGAAAAAAGGTTTGCAGTGCCAAAACCGGCACGCTGGCGCAATACCCCGTTTCCCGAGCGATACAATCGTCATTCGTTCTCCGAAGAGCATCCATCATGGCCCAAGCATCGAACACCCGCATCAAGGTTGGTATCGTCGGCGGCACCGGATATACCGGCGTCGAACTGCTGCGCTTGCTGTCGCAGCATCCCAACGTGGAACTGACTGCCATCACGTCCCGCAAGGAAGACGGCTTGCCCGTCGCCGACATGTATCCCAACCTGCGCGGCCGTGTGAAGCTTGCCTTCTCGGCCCCGGAAAAGGCCTCGCTCACGGAATGCGACGTCGTCTTCTTTGCCACGCCGCACGGTGTGGCCATGGCGCAGGCGCAAGAGCTCATCGCCGCCGGCACCCGCGTCATCGATCTGGCCGCCGACTTCCGCCTGCAGGACATCCCTACGTTCGAGCGCTGGTACAAGATTCCCCATACTTGCCCGGAAATCCTGGCCGAATCGCAATACGGCCTGGTCGAACTGAACCGCGAAGCCATCTCCAAGGCGCGCGTCATCGGCAATCCCGGCTGCTACCCGACCACGGTGCTGTTGGGCCTGGCGCCGCTGCTTGAAGGCGGCAAGGCGCTGGTCGATACGCAAACGCTGATCGCCGACTGCAAGTCGGGCGTGTCCGGCGCTGGCCGCAAGGCGGAAGTGGGCTCGCTGTTCTCCGAGGCCTCCGACAACTTCAAGGCCTACGGTGTGGCAGGCCATCGTCACCACCCCGAGATCTCCGCCCAGCTCGAAAAGCTGACCGGCGGCAAGGTGGGCCTGACGTTCGTGCCGCATCTGGTGCCGATGATCCGCGGCATGTTCTCTACCATCTATGCCCGCATCCAGCCCGAAGCGCGCGACACCGACTTCCAGGCGCTGTTCGAACAGCGCTACGCGGATGAACCCTTCGTGGACGTCATGCCGGCCGGCAGCCATCCCGAAACGCGTTCCGTGCGCGGTTCCAACAACCTGCGCATCGCGCTCAGCCGTCCGGGCAACGGCGACCTGCTGATCGTCATGGTGGTGCAGGACAATCTGGTCAAGGGCGCCGCCGGCCAGGCCGTGCAGAACATGAACCTGATGTTCGGCATCTCCGAAACGGTCGGCCTCGACCAGGTCGCCATCCTGCCGTAAGGCCAAGGCGGCCCGCCCGGCGGGCCGCCAACATTGCTCTTTATGCCTGCAGATCCGTCAGTCAGCTCCCCGTCTCGCGCAAGTCATGGCGCCATCGTGCGTCTTTGCGCAATGCTGCTGCTGGGTGTGCTGGTGGGTGGCGCCGCCGGGTTCTTTCACGCGCGCCAGCTTTACCGTCCGCAGGATGCCGTGGTCATCAGCGTCCAGCAGGCCGAAGCCCAGGACGAGGCCATGCGCCAGCAGGCCACCCAGCTGCGCTACATCCGTGGCCAGCTCGATACCGCCGACGGTGAACTGGTCATTGAACGATCCGCCCGCCAGGAACTCGAAGCCCAGCTCCACGCCGCGCAAGCCGAGGTCGGCCGCGTGCGCGACCAGCTCGCTTTCTACGAACAACTGCTGCCGCCCGGTCCGGAAGGGTCTGTGGATATCCGTGGTGTGCAGATTGATCGCGAAGGTGGCGGTCTGCGCTACAAGGTGCTGCTGATGCGCAGCGGCCGCAATGGCGGCACGCCCTTTGCGGGCGCCTTGCGCTTTCAAGCCACCGGTGTGCTCAAGGGCGAAACCGTCACCGTCGACCTCGCCCCGATGCAGGTCAAGGCCGAAACCGGCCCCGTCACGGTCACGGGCGAAAACCTGGCTGCCGCCTCGCTCGCCCTGCAGTTCGACCAATACCAGCGCAGCCAAGGCATCCTGGCCGTTCCCGAGGGATTCGTCCCCGAAAGTGTGACCGTCAGCGTCCTCGAGGGTGAAACCGTCCGCGCCTCGCGCAGTGTCAAACTGGAACTTTGAGTCTGGTCAAGCCCTGCGCTATAGTGACACTATACGAGCGGCGACGCCGCTCACTGAAATATGGCCGAATCGGCCAGGAGTGAACCATGAATGCAGTGACCGAAACCGTCGACCTTCAGGCCCCCCCGCCTGTTCCCCTGGTGTTCACCGACTCGGCTGCCGCCAAAGTGAAAGACCTGTTGGCCGAAGAAGGCAACCCCGAACTGAAGCTGCGCGTTTTCGTCCAGGGCGGCGGCTGTTCCGGCTTCCAGTACGGTTTCACGTTTGACGAAGTCGTCAACGAAGACGACACCGTGCTGGACAAGGATGGCGTGCAACTGCTCGTCGATCCGATGAGCTTCCAGTACCTGGTCGGCGCCGAGATCGACTACAAGGAAGACCTGGAAGGCGCGCAGTTCGTCATCCGCAATCCCAACGCCAGCACGACCTGCGGCTGCGGCTCCTCGTTCTCGGTGTAATCAGCCAGGCACGAAAGAAAAAAGCCCTTCGGTTTTCCGAAGGGCTTTTGCATTGGGGCGCGCGGTTCGGTGCTGATGGCGTGGGGTGGGGTGGTACACGCTCGCTTGGGTGCCGCGGCATCCGGCAAGCGTCAAGCCGCCAACCGCCAACCGCCAACCGCAAGCTGCCAGCCGCAAGCCGCAAGCCGCA